>NZ_CEEDOS010000027.1:0-63573 GCF_979256525.1 Klenkia sp. AC732
GTGTCACCGTTCCCAACTCCATGATCACCGCGCAGCGGGTCCGGCGGGAGGGCCGGCGGGCGGGCGGGCGGGAGGGCGGGGTCAGGGCAGGGTGCGGAGCCAGTCGGCGATCGCGCGGCCCATGTCGTCCGGGGAGTCCTCCGGGACGAAGTGGCTGCCGGGGACCGTGACCTCGGTCAGCGCCGGCCACCGGCGGACGGTCTCGCGCTGGCGGCCGACCAGGATCGAACCGGGGTCGGCGTTGACGAACAGCTTGGGGACGTCGGAGTGCGCCAGCCACTGGCCGTAGTGGTCCACGACGTCGTGCACGTCCGGCGGCACGTGCTCGATCGGGATCTGCCGCGGCCACTCCAGGGTGGGCCAGCGGTCCTCGCGCTCGCGGAAGGGCGCCCGGTAGCGCTCGTGCGCCTCCGGGGACAGCCCGCGCAGCACCGAGCCCGGCAGGATGCGCTCGACGAAGGTGTTGCGGTCCAGCACCAGGTCCTCGCCCCTGTCCGAGCGCATGCCCTGGAAGACGCCCTTGGCGTCCCGCGGCCAGTCCGCCCACAGCAGCGGCGTCACGATGGCCTCGGTGAAGGCGATCGCACGGACCCGGTCGGCGTGCCGGGCCGCCCAGTGGAAGCCCAGCGCCGAGCCCCAGTCGTGCAGCACGAGGGTGACCCGGTCGCCGATCTGGACCTCCTCGAGGAGGTCGTCCAGGTACCCGGCGTGGGTCTGGAAGGAGTAGGTGCCGCGCTCGGGGTCGGGCAGCTTGGCCGACTCGCCCATGCCGATCAGGTCCGGGGCGACGCAGCGGCCCAGCCCGGACAGGTGCGGGATGACGTTGCGCCACAGGTAGGACGACGTGGGGTTGCCGTGCAGGAAGAGGACCGTGTCCCCCTCGCCGGTGTCGACGTAGGCCATCTCCTGCTCCCGGACGCGCACGCGCGAGCGGGGGAACGGGTCGTCCGCAGAGGGGAACACGTCCCCGATCCTCACCCCGGTGGACGGGATCCGCGAGAGGGCTTGACCCTGACGCGGCGTCAGGCGGTTGCATCGTCGTCGTCGGAGGAGGAGAGGCATGAGCCACACGGTGGGAGAGCTGGCCCGGCTGGCCGGCGTCACGGTGCGCACGCTGCACCACTACGACCGGATCGGACTGCTCACGCCGTCCGGACGGACGGCGGCGGGCTACCGGGTCTACGACGTCACCGACGTCGACCGGCTCCAGCAGAAAGAGGACCCGCCTGCCCCCCACGACTCGCAAGCTCGCCGCGGGACCCTGCAGGCGGGCCGGCACGGCCTCGTCCCGGGGCCCGCCGCGAGCTTGCTCGTGGTGGGGAGGACGAGGTCCTCTTACAGGTGGTGGCGGCCGTCGAGAAGGAGATGGAGGCACGGCAGATGGGGATCCCGCTGACCCCGCAGGAGCGCTTCGAGGTGTTCGGGGACTGGTTGCCCGAGCAGTACGAGGCCGAGGCGCAGGAGCGCTGGGGCGACACCGACGCCTGGGCGCAGTCGAAGACCCGGCAGCAGTCGATGACCAAGCAGGACTGGCTCGACGTCAAGGCCGAGACCGACGACCTGGAGTCCCGGTTCGCCGCGGCCCTGGCCGACGGCGCCCCGGCCGACGGCGGGCGGGCGATGGACCTGGCCGAGGAGCACCGCGACCAGATCACCCGGCGCTGGTACGACTGCCCGCCCGAGCTGCACGCCGGCCTGGGCGCGATGTACGTCGAGGACGAGCGGTTCACCGCGTACTACGAGCGGATCGCGCCGGGCCTGGCCCAGTACGTGAGCGCGGCCGTCGTCGCCAACGCCGACCGGCAGGGCTGAGCACCAGGGCTGAGCGGGCAGGGCTGAGCCTCACCGCCCGACCCGGGTGAGAGGGTCGGGCGGTGAGCCGTCTCGGGGAGGTGCTGGTCCCGCGGCGGCTGGGCACCCGGTTCCGCTGGCTGCTGGCGTCGTCCTGGTCGTCCAACCTGGGCGACGGGATCGCGCTGGCCGCCGGGCCGTTGCTGGTGGCCTCGCTGACCGAGGACGCGTTGCTGGTCGCGCTGGCGGCGACCGTGCAGTGGCTGCCGCCGCTGCTGTTCGGGCTGCTGGCCGGGGCGGTCACCGACCGGCTGGACCGGCGGCTGATCGTGGTGACCGTCGACCTGGCCCGGGCCGTGGTGCTCACCGTGCTGACCCTGGCGCTGACCACCGACGCCGTCCCGATCGCCGCCGTCCTGGGCGTGCTCCTCCTGCTGGGGACGGCGGAGGTCTTCGCCGACAACAGCTCGTCCACGCTGCTGCCGATGCTGGTGGACCGGGACGACCTGGCGGTGGCCAACGCACGGCTGCAGACCGGGTTCATCACGGTCAACCAGCTGGCCGGGCCGCCGTTGGGCGCCGCGCTGTTCGCCGTGGGCGCCGCCTGGGCGTTCGGCGTGCAGGCCGTCGTGGTGGCGCTCGGCGCGGTGCTGGTGTCCCGGGTGGTGGTGCCCCGGACGCCGCGGGAGGGGCCGCCGTCCCGGCTGCGGGCCGACATCGCCGAGGGTGCCCGCTGGGTCCGGCACCACGCCGCCGTCCGCACGCTGGTGCTGACCATCACCGTGTTCAACCTGACCTTCGGCGCGGCCTGGTCGGTGCTGGTCCTCTACGCCACCGAGCAGTTGCGGTTGGGTCCGATCGGCTTCGGGCTGGTCACCGCGGTCAGCGCAGCGGGCGGCCTGGTCGGCGTGCTGGCCTACGGGTGGATCACCCGTCGGGTCCGGCTGGGCGACCTGCTGCGGGTCGGCCTGGTGGTCGAGACCCTCACCCACCTGGCGCTCGCGCTGACCCGCAGCCCCGCCGTCGCGCTGCCGGTGTTCTTCGTCTTCGGCGTGCACGCCTTCGTCTGGGGGACGACGTCGGTGACCGTGCGGCAGCGCGCCGTCCCCCAGCCGCTGCAGGGCCGGGTGGGCAGCGTGAACCTGGTCGGCACGTTCGGCGGGCTGGTGGTCGGCTCGGGCATCGGCGGCCTGCTGGCCCGGGAGTGGGGCGTCACCGCACCGTTCTGGTTCGCCTTCGCCGGGTCCGCGGTGTTCGTGGTGCTGATCTGGTCCCAGCTGCGGCACGTCGCGCACGCCGACGAACAGCCGGCTTGACCGGGCCGGGCGGTCAGACGCGCAGGGGGCCGGCCACGGTGAGCCGGTCGTGCTCGACCAGCCAGCGCACCGACTCCAGCACCGCCCCTGCCGGGCCGTGGGCCGGCGCGTAGCCCAGCCGGGCCCGGGACTTCTCGATGCTCAGCACGTGGCTGCGGTGCAGGTGGCCCCAGCTGGCCTCCGCCGCCTCGGGGGTGGTCCCGGCGCGGAACTCCTCCCAGGTGACCTGCTCCAGGACGGCCTGCCGGCCGAACCACCCGGCGGCCAGCTCGGCGTAGCCCCGCACGGTGAGGGCGGTGGCGGCCACCGCGTGGAAGTCCTCACCGGCGGCGGCGTCACGCTGGGCCAGGGCGAGCTCGAAGAGCTGGGCGACGTCGTCGGCGTGCACGTGGTGCATCGCCTCCGCACCGCTGCCGGGCACCCGCAGCGGGCGCCCCTGGGACAGCGCCAGCCAGACGTCGGGGTCCAGGTTGCCCAGCGGCCCGATCGGCGCCCAGCCCGGGCCCACGATGTGCCCGGGGTGGATCGAGGTGGTCGGCAGCCCACCGGCGGCCGTCTCCGCCCGCAGCAGCTGGGCGATCGCCTCCTTGGCGATGCCGTACTCGTCGCTGGGCACCGTGCCCGCGCCCTCCACTATCGGCAGCTCGAGGCTGGGCCCGTAGCGCCACAGCGACCCGCAGTGCAGCAGGTGCGCCACCCGGCCGCGCAGGGCATCGACCAGCGCGTGCGCGGACTCGACGGTGAAGCACACCAGGTCGACCACCGCGTCGGGGCGCTGCGCGAGCACGGTGGCCCCGAACACCCCGGCGGCGTCCTGCTGCTCACGGTCGGCGACGACCCGCTCGACCGAGGCCCACTCGGGAGCGTCCTGGTAGGTGCTGCCGGTGCCCCGGCTGATGCTCACCACCTCGTGCCCGGCCCGGACCAGCCGGGGCACCAGGTGGGTGCCGATGTGACCGGTCCCGCCGACGACGACGACGCGCACAGGGTGCCTGCTCTCCGGAGACGGGGGACGACGGGGCCACGGTAGGCGTGACCCCCGGCGGCTGCGCCCCCCGCCGGGGGAACGCCGCTGGCGGCGCTGCATCCTGGGCCGGTGAGGCGGGTGGTGGGCCTGCTGCGCCGGCCGTGGGTGCAGCGTGGCGTCCGGGCAGCGGTGGCAGCGGGGCTGGCCTGGCAGATCGCGGTGCTGCTGCCCCCGACGCTGTCGGACTACGCCTACTACGCCCCGCTCGGCGCCGTCATCGCCGTGCACCCCACGGTCGCGGACTCCGCGTCCGCGGCCTGGCGCACGGTCGCCGCGATGTTCCTGGGCTTCGGGCTGGCCGTCGGCGTCTACGAGGTCACCCGGGGCGTGCCGAACGCCCTGACCATCGCGCTGATCGTCGCGATCGCGATCGCCGTCGAGCAGTGGCGGCTGCTGCGCGAGCAGGCCAGCTGGGTCAGCTTCGCCGCCGTCCTGATGATCACCGTGGGCACCGACGACCCGGCGTCCTACGTGCTGCGCTACGGCGGGCTGACCCTGCTGGGCGCCGCGGTCGGGGTCGCCGTCACCACGGTGCTCTTCCCGCCGATGCTGCTCACCCGGGCCGTCGAGCAGCTGGTCGTCACCCGGGCGCTGGTCGCCGCGCACCTGGAGGACGTCGCCGCGGCCCTGCGGCTGGGCGGCACCCCCGAACCGGCCGAGTGGGAGCGACGCGGGGAGGCCCTCGACGTCGCACTGGACCGGCTGCGCCGGGAGGAGCAGCAGGTCGAGCGGGCCCGCAAGGCCAACCCGCGGGCGCGCCGCTGGCAGGGCCGGGCGACCAGCATCCGGGAGCAGTCCCGTGCACTGGACCGGGTCGCCGTCCTCATCGACGACCTGACCACGCTGGTGGTGGAGTTCCAACCGCACCGCCGCGGCCTGGACCGGGTCGACGACGGCACCGGATGGGTGCTGGCCGACGCCCTCGAGGGCCTGGCCGGCGTCGTCCGGACGCCCTACCACCGGGGCGCGGAGCACGACGCCCGGGACGACGCCATCGCCGCCGCCCTCGGCGCGCTGGACCGGCTCACCCACCTGCTGCGCGCCTCCGCCGTGCCCGACGACGAGGGCTTCTTCGCCCTCGGCGCGGTGACCGTCGGGGTGCGGCGCTCGCTGCAGGCCCTCGAGGCCCGGGTGCGGCACCCCCCGGCGGGGGCATCATCGGTGGGGTGACCACCGTGCAGAGCCCCGGCATGACCATCGGCGAGGCCGCCGCCCGGCTGGGGCTGACCACGCACACGCTGCGCTACTACGAGTCCGAGCAGCTGCTGCTGGGCTCACCGGGACGCACCGCGGCCGGCCGGCGGCGCTACGACGAGGACGACGTGCGCTGGATCGAGATGGTGCAGCGGCTGCGGGCCACCGGGATGCCGGTCCGGGCGATCCGGGCCTACGCCGAGCTGTGCCGGGCCGGAGCCGGCAACGAGGACCAGCGGCTGGCCGTCCTGGAGGCCCACCGGGACGAGGTCCGGCGGCACCTGGCCGAGGTCACCGACCACCTGGACGCCATCAACCACAAGATCGCCGGGTACCGCACCGTCTGGGGCTGACCGCCCCGGCTTGACGTCGAGTGCACTCGAAGTCCGACGCTGGACCCATGACCGACTTCCCCACCCGCACCCTCGGCACCGCCGACGCCGCCCTGACCGTGTCCGCCCTGGGCCTGGGCTGCATGGGCATGAGCGAGTTCTACGGCGCCGGCGACGAGCAGGAGTCCCTGGCCACCATCGCGGCCGCCCTGGACTCCGGCGTCACCTTCCTGGACACCGCTGACATGTACGGCCCCTTCACCAACGAGCAGCTCGTCGGGCGGGCGATCGCCGGCCGTCGCGACGAGGTGCAGCTGGCGACCAAGTTCGGCAACGAGCGCCGTCCCGACGGCACCCGCGGCATCAACGGGCGCCCCGACTACGTGCGCTCCGCCTGCGACGCCAGCCTCGCCCGGCTGGGCGTGGACCACATCGACCTCTACTACCAGCACCGGGTCGACACCACGGTCCCCGTCGAGGACACCTGGGGCGCCATGGCCGAGCTGGTGGCCGCCGGCAAGGTGCGCCACCTGGGCATCAGCGAGGCCGCCCCGGACACCATCCGCACGGCGCACGCCGTGCACCCGGTCACCGCCCTGCAGACCGAGTGGTCGTTGTGGACCCGCGACGTCGAGGAGGACGGCGTGCTGGCCACCGTCCGCGAGCTGGGCATCGGCTTCGTGCCCTACTCCCCGCTGGGC
The DNA here is from genome assembly GCF_979256525.1 of Klenkia sp. AC732. Lineage (NCBI taxonomy): Bacteria > Bacillati > Actinomycetota > Actinomycetes > Geodermatophilales > Geodermatophilaceae > Klenkia > Klenkia sp. AC732. The sequence continues at coordinate 6,362 of NZ_CEEDOS010000027.1, forward strand.
CGCGGCTTCCTCTCCGGGGCGATCCGCAGCGTCGACGACCTGGCGCCCGACGACTTCCGCCGGGCCAACCCGCGCTTCCAGGGCGAGGCGTTCACCGCGAACCTCGAGCTCGTCGACCGGGTCCGCGAGCTGGCGGAGGTCAAGCAGGTCACCGCCGGTCAGGTGGCGCTGGCCTGGCTGCTGGCCCAGGGCGAGGACGTCGTCCCGATCCCGGGCACCAAGCGGCGCTCCTACCTGGCCGAGAACTCCGCCGCGGTGCAGGTCGAGCTCACGCCCGAGGAGCTGACCACCCTGGAGCAGGTGCTCCCGGTCGGCGCCTCGGTCGGCGACCGCTACCCCGACATGTCCTCGGTCCGCCGCTGACCCACGGGTCCCGGGGCCGCGTGGCCCCGGGACCCCGGTCACACCCGGACCAGCAGCTCCCCGTGCAGCATGCCCAGCCAGCCGTCGTCGGCCGCGGCCCAGCGCAGCCACGCCGCCGCGACGTCGTCCAGCTCGGCCGGGGTGGCCAGGCCGTAGGCCACCGCCTGCTCCGCGAACGCGGACGCGGTCGCCCGGCCGGCCCACGAGGTGCCCCACCACTCCCGCTCGGCGTCCGAGGCGTAGCAGTAGGTGGACGCCGAGGCGGCGACGTCGCGCAGCCCGGCCGCGTGCGCCCAGGCGCGCAGCCGCCGGCCGGCGTCGGGCTCGGCGCCGTTGCGGCGGGCCACCCGGCGGTAGAGGTCCAGCCAGCGGTCCAGGCCCTCGTCGGCCGGGAACCAGGTGGTCGCGGCGTAGTCGACCTCCCGGACGGCGACCAGCCCGCCGGGCCGGGCCACCCGGGCCATCTCGCGCAGCGCGGCGACCGGGTCGGTGAGGTGCTGCAGCACCTGGTGGGCGTGCACCACGTCGACGGAGTCGTCGGGCAGGTCCAGGGCGTAGACGTCGCCGACGGCGAAGGTGACGTCCTCGCCGTCGACCAGCGCCCGGGCCTCGTCCAGCGGCGCCTCGGCGACGTCGAGGCCCAGCACGCGACCGGGGGCGACCCGGCGGGCCAGGTCGACGGTGATCGTGCCCGGCCCGCAGCCGACGTCGAGGACGCCGAGCCCGGGCCGCAGGTGCGGCAGCAGGTACCCGGCGGAGTTCTCCACGGTGCGCCAGCGGTGGGACTGCAGGACGGCGTCGGCATGGCCGTGGGTGTAGGTGTCCACGCCGACAGCCTGCACCGCCGTCCCATTCTGTGAAACACCTGTCTCACTGTGCGGGAAGCAGCACCGTCCGCAGCTCGTGTGCGCCGTCGGCCCGGGTGGCCTCGTAGAACCAGCGCTGGGTCCCGTCGGCCAGCACCACGACGTCGGCGTAGCGCAGCCCGTGCGGGGCGTGCGGGCTCTGCAGCAACGGCTCGGCGCCGACCGCGGTCCACCCGGCCCCGCCCACCTGCGCCAGACCGGTGCGCTCCTCCCAGTTCTCCGCGGCACTCGCCCGGCCGTCGTACAGCGCCCAGGTCCGGCCACCCTCGACCCACACCGTCGCCGGGCGCACCCCGCGGGCGTCCCAGAGACCGGGACGCCCGGCCAGCGCCGTGCCCTGCCAGGTCCAGTCGACGCCATCGGGGCTGGTGGCGTGCTCGACGGTCATCCGGTCGGTGGCGTCGGGGTCGTCGAGCGGGTGCACCGAGGCCCACAGGTGCCAGCGGACCCCGTCGTGCCGCACGACGGGGTCCTTGACGGCCGAGCCGGCGTCGCCGGGCAGCACGGTCCGGGACGGCGCGGTGGCCAGGCCCACCACCGTGTCGGCCTCCACCAGGTCGACCCGCCAGTGCTTCGTGCCCGGGGTCGCGCAGCTGACGTAGGCCCGCCACCGGCCCTCCGGGGTGTGCACCAGGCAGGGCCGCTCCAGCGACTCCGCGCCGAAGGCGTCCTTGCCCAGCGCGGCGACCGGCTCGAAGCGCACGCCGTCCGCCGACCGGGACAGGACGTTGGCGAACCCGCGCCCCTCCCCCACCGGGCGACGGAGCCGGGAGGCCAGCCACCACACGCCGTCCACGTGCTGGACCGAGGGGCCGCCGGCCCACGACCCCGGCCGCGGGTCCTCGGGCACGGCCACCACCTGCGCCTCGCCCCAGAAGCGGTCCAGCCGGTCAGGGGTCCAGCTCGTCATGCCCGCGAGCCTGTCAGCCGGGCTCACGGGGTCGCCGTGCGGGACCGGAAGTCCCCGCGTCCGGTGTCACCCCGCCAGTCCTCGAAGGACTCCCCCAGCAGCTCCTCCAGCAGCGCGATGTCGGGCAGCAGCGGCGCCAGCACCGCCCGCCGGACGTCGACCGGCAGCGGCGGTCGCGGGGTGCGGCCGGCGTGCAGCGCGGCCAGCAGCGGCCGGGAGGCCTGCCGCCAGACCTGCGGCGGGAGGCCGGCGCCCAGTGCGGCCCCGGTCCGGGCGACCCGGGACAGCGCCCGGTGGCGCCGGGAGTCGGCGACGTGCGGCTTGACGTTCTCCGCCGGCACCGCGTGGGCCAGCCCCGGCGCCACCCCGAGGAAGTCGGCCACCAGGTCCAGGGTGTCGGCCGGGGCCGACACGACCTGGCGGTACCGCAGCACCAGCACCTGCTCCCGCGGCAGCAGGGTGAGCAGGTCGCGCAGCTGCTCCCCGTAGCGACCGAGCCCGCGGTAGTGCCAGAAGGGGGCCCAGCCGGCCGCGACCCGCTGCTGCTCCAGCTCGACCGCCCGCCCGAAGTCCGGCTCAGGCTCCAGGCCGTCCGCGCGCAGGTGCACCCAGTTGGAGTACGCCCGGTCGACCGGGTCCCGGACGACCGCGACCACCCGCACCCCGGGGACGTCGGCCACCAGGCGCCGCTGTGCCGCCCGGTCGTGGAGGTAGAACGGGGTGCTCTCGCCCCGGACCGCGCCGGCGGGTGCACCGTCGAAGAGCGCGAGGTACCGGTCGCGGCGCCAGACCCACTCCTGCGCGCTGTGCGCGTCGCCGGGGCCGCGCTGCCCGGACCGCGGCGGCGGGCGCCCGTCGGTCAGGTAGAACTTCGGCTCCTTGACCGGGGACAGGAACAGCCCCGGGTGGGTGGCCAGCGCGGCGTGCAGGGCCGTCGTCCCGGCCTTCGGGGCGCCGGCGATGACGAAGTCGGGCAGCCGGTCGGCGTCGGGGCGTCGGGGGGCACGTGCCGGGTCGTCCACGCCGGTGTTCCTACCAGCCGCCGGATCTCGCCTCCGCACCAACCCGATCAGAGTGGTGAGGATTGCCCCACGACGGGATCCGCGGCCGGCTCCACGACCGGGGCACCCGAGCGGCGGTCGCCGTCGACCCGCACCGAGGCACGGTCCCGTCCGGCCCGCTTGGCGTCGTACAGCGCCGCGTCCGCCGCGGCGTACAGCTCGACGCGGCCACCCCGGTCGGTCGCCGCCGCACCGATGCTCAGGGTCAGCCCGACCAGCAGGCCCTCGCCGGTCCGCAGCGGGGACGCGCGCAGCTGACGGACCAGCGCGTCGGCCCGTTCCGCCGCCACCTCGGCGGTGCAGTCGACGAGCAGCACCCCGAGCTCGTCACCACCCAGCCTGCCCACGACCCCACCGGACCGCCGGACGCCGGCCGACACCAGCTCGGCGACGTGCCGGAGCGCGGCATCCCCGACGGGGTGGCCGTGGGTGTCGTTGACGGCCTTGAAGTGGTCCACGTCCACCAGCAGCAGTCCGGTCGGCCCGGCCGTCCCGAGCAGCGCACGGTCCACGCCGTCCTCGAAGGCCTGCCGGGCCAGCACCCCGGTGAGCCCGTCGTACCGGGCCTCGCGCTCCAGCCGGGACACCAGCAGCTCCTGGGCGTCGGCCCCCCGGACCAGGAGGCCGTGGACCAGGACCAGCACGCCACCGACGAACAGCACGTCGACCACGCTCAGCGCGACATCGCCGTGCAGCTGCCAGGCGACCCACACGGCGACCAGGACGGCCTGCGCGGTCACCAACCGGGCGACGCCCGCCCCCAGCGCGTGGGAGGAGAACACCACGAGCAGGAACAGCAACGGGACGGCCAGCAGGACGACCTGCGGGTAGAAGGGCGGGAGCAGCCCGATCACCGGGGTGACGACGAGGACCAGCCCGGCCCACGTGCCCGACGGCAGGCGCACCGACCAGCGGGCGACCGCGGCGCAGGTGGCCACCTGCGCCGCCAGGGCCACGAGCTGGACGGTGGCGTTGGACCGCGCGGGACCCAGGGCGACCAGCAGGCCGACGTGCAGCGCGACGCCGGCCAGCAGCAACGCCAGGCCCAGCCGGGTCGCCGCCGGGGCGTCCCGGGGCGCCCAGCCGCTGCGTGCGGCCTCTCGTCGTCCCATGGCGGTTGCCTCGGCAGTCGACCCCCCGGTCCTGAGACCCGCGGACGCGGCCCTCACCCCGGCGGGTGGCACGTAGACGCAGCTCACGCGTGGGGTCGCTTCCGTTCCGGCTCTCCCATGGGACAGTGTCCGCGCACGCTTAAAGCTGTAACCCCGCAGTCGAGAAGCCGGCTGCTCGAGAGGAGAACCGTGTCCGTGTACCTGGAGGAGGACCTCGACCGCCAGCCGGTCGACGCACCGACCACCCGCCCGCGCAGCCCCGGGCGCCCGCTGGACCCGGTGCTGACCGACCGGCTCCGGGAGCGGGCGGCCACCCTGCTGATCGAGCGCGGGTCGGCGGGTCTCACCGCCAACCTGCTCGCCGCGCACACCCGCGCGGGCAAGGCCGGCATCTACCGGCGCTGGCCGGACATGCGGGCCCTGGAGGCCGAGCTCATGGAGCGGGCCGAGCTCCTCCCCCGGCCCGACACCGACACCCCGCCACCGCTCGCCGTCCGCGCCCTGGCCGAGTCCTGGACCCAGCCGCCGACCCGCTCGGCCCAGGTCGCCGCCGCACTGCTGGGCCGCGCCTCCCTGGACCCCACGCTGCGGCGGGCCCTGCACGGCCACCTGCACGACGACCTGGACGCGTGGTGGACGGGCCTGGGCGGCGTCCCGGCCGAGGACGCCACGGTGCTCCACCTGGCCCGCGCGCTGCTGGTGGCGCACTGGGTCTCCGGCCCGCTGGACCGCGAGGTCACCGCGACGTTCGTGCACCTGGCGCTGCGCGCCCTCGAGGACCGCGGACGGGTGACCGGCGTGGCCGCCGACCCGTCCCGATGACCCGACTCGTGCCGGCACCCGACGGGTTGGCGGCAGCCGGCTCCGGCGCCGACGACCTCGCCGGGGCGCTCGCGCGCCTGCAGCAGGCACGGGGCCGGGGCGAGCAGCTGGTCCACGTCACCGTCGAGGGGCGGGCCGGGGACCTCGGCCCCCGGGTCGCCCGGCTGCGTCAGGACCTGCTGCAGCTGGGCCACCGGACCGCCGACGCCGCAGTCGTCGACGACGTCGCCGTGCTCACCGTGCAGCCGGCCGACACGCGACCGGCGCGCTGGCCGCTCTAGGCGCCGCCCGCTGCGCCGGGGGTCACGTCGACCCCCGGCGCACGACCTCCAGCGTGTCGGTGCCCGGAGGGTCCAGGTGCAGCGGAGCCCCCTCGACGGCGGCGACGAGGGCGGCCGCGATGGGCTCCACCCGGGCGGCGACGTCGACGCGCACCGTGGACAGCGTCGGCCGCGACATCCTGCCCACCGCGTGGTCGTAGGCGCCGATGACGGCCAGACGCTCAGGGACGGCCACCCCCAGCCGCGCCGCGGCCGCCACCAGGGCGAAGGCGACCTCGTCGTTCCAGGCGGCGACGGCGGTCATGTCCGGCTCGTCCGCCAACCAGGCCGCGAGTGCGGCGTCGGGGTCCTCGGGGTCGAGAGACCGCAGCGAGGACCCGCCGCCGGCCGCGGTGGCCCGCGAGTGCAGCGCCTCGACCCGTCCACCGGAGACCGCCTCGACCCGCGGGTCGGCAGGCAGGGCCAGTCCCAGGCACCGGTGCCCCAGGCCCAGGAGGTGCTCGGCCTGGGCGTGTCCGATGGACTGGTCGCCGATCCCCACCTCCCAGGGGCCACGGGGGGCCACCGGGCTCAGTGCGAGAGCGACCTGGATGCCGGCGGCCCGCATCGCCGTGACGTCCTCGTCGCCGAGGGGGCCGAAGGCCAGCACGGCGTCGGGGGTCAGCGTCCGCCACACCTCGCGCAGGGGGAGCGTGCCCGGGTCCAGCGGGTGCACCACCAGCGTCCGGCCCCGCCGGCCCAGCGCGATGCCCAGTTCGGCGAAGAAGGTGGCGTACATGTGGCTGTACCGCACGGCGGGCAGGACCCCGAGGACCACGTCGGACCGCCCGGTGCGGAGCGCGCGTGCGGCCGGTGACGCCCGGTAGCTCAGCGCTGCGGCGGCCTCCATCACCCGGCGGCGGGTCACCTCCGGGATGGTCTGGTGCGGGACGTCGTTGAGCACGTAGCTCACCGTGGCCCGGGAGACCCCGGCCAGGCGGGCCACGTCGGAGCTGGTCGCCCGGCGGGGGCGCTCGGGTACTCGCGTCGTCACGACCCAAGATTTCCACATCCGGCGAGCATCGGGGCCGCAATGGGCCCGCGCCACGACACGGATCACCCGGCACCATTCTTTACGGGACCGTCCGGGGCCCCTCCTCGACCTGGGTCAACGTCGTTTGCTCACAGCATTCACTGACACGTTTCGGCTCAATCGAGCTGTCGGTCCGCCGAAGCCATCCGTGCACGGCATCGATGCCACGCCCGCACGACCTCGTCGAACCCCCGGCGATCCACCCGAGGAGCACCCGTGTCCGCCGTCCGTCCCCGTGCGCTCCCCACCACCGACGCCGGCAGCACCGTCGTCGACGGGACCCGGACCGTCACCGGTGGCGTCCGCACCGGACCGGTCGCGGTCACCCGCGCCATCCTCGCCTGACCGTGTCCACCGGAGACGTGCTCGCACGCCCCGACCCCGAGGCGTCGACGGGGGCCGGAGGCGTGCCGCCCCGGCCCGCAGGGACCGCGCGGGCGCGGTCCCTGCTGACCCTCACGGGTGGGGCGCTGGCCGGCCGGCTGCTCCTGGCCGGCACGTCCGCCCCCGACGCCGCCTGGTGGTGGGCGGTGGACTCGCTGCTCGTCGGTGCGGTCGTCGTCGGCAGCGCGCTGGCGGCGGTCTCCCCCGGGCCCGGGCACTCCCGACCCGGACCGGTCCGTACCGGCACGACCACGGCGCTGCTGCTGCTGGGGATCGCCGTCGTCCTGGGCCGCCCCGGCCCCTCGGGTGACCGGGGCGAACTGCCGGTCAGCTGCTGGCTGCACGTCGCGGGCCTGGCCGTCCTGGTCGTCGTCACCGCAGCGATCGCGCGGGCGGCCGTCGGCCACGGTGCCCGGGCGCGGGCGTCCCTCGCCGTCGACGTCCTCGGGGCCGCGGTGCTGGTCGCGGTCGCGGGGACACCCGTCGCCGCGAACGCCGCCGCGCTCGGGACGCCGGCCCTCTGGTCGGCCCGCGTCCCCGCCGTGGCCACCGCAACCCTCCTGCTGGCCCTCGTCATCGCCGCGGGCGCGGCCACGCGCGCGGACCGCCGACACCCGTTGACGGCGCTCGTGGTCGCCGCCGCGCTGACCTGGCTCGCGGGCCTGCTGCACCTGCTGCCCGACGCGGTACCCGCGGTGCTGACCTCCACCGTCCAGCTCGCGGCACTGCCGGCGCTGGCCGTCGCGGCGGCTCGGTTGCACCTCCCGGCCCCCCAGCCCGCGCGGCCGGACCGCCCCACGGGCCTGCGGTCGACCGTGCTCCCGCTGCTGGGTGCCGCGGCGGCCGTGGTGGGGGTGGTCGCCGTCGACCCGGCCCTGCTGCCGGAAGGGTCGGACGTCGTCTTCGTCGCGCTGGGCCTGACCTGTCTGCTGGCCACCGGCTGGCGCGTGCACGCCGCCCTCCACGCCCCCGACCGCCGGCCCGAGCGGGTGGACGCCACTCTGACCGACCACCTCACCGGTCTCCCGGACCGCCGCGGGCTGCGGGCCCACCTGGACGCACTCACCGGGGAGGCCACCGTCCTCGCCGTCGACCTGGACGGCTTCCGCCGGATCAACGAGGAGGCCGGTCACGAGGTCGGCGACCGGGTGCTGGTCACGGTCGCGGGGCACCTGGTCCGGCTGGCCGGGACCGACGGCACCGCCGCCCGCATCGACGGGGACGACTTCGCCCTCGTCGTCCCCGGCACCGACCTCGAGGACGCCTGGGAGCTGGCCGCCCGGGTGCGCCACACCCTCGGCCAGCCCGTCGACGTGGCCGGACACCGGTTCCACCTCAGCGCCAACGTGGGCATCCTGCTGGGCCACGACGCCCGGCCGGACCCCGGCACCGGCCTGACCGAGTCCCGGACCGACCGGCTGCTGCGGTGCTCGGACCTGGCCCTGCGCGCAGCCCAGTCCAGCGCCACGGGGTTCGCCGTCCACGACGACGAGGCCTGCCGCGCCGGCTCCGACGACCCGCTGCTCGAGGTCGTGGCCGAACTGCACGCCGCGCTGGCCTCGGACACCCAGCTCGTCGTCCACCTGCAGCCCCAGCACCGGCTCGACGGCCCGGGCCCGCTGTCGGCGGCCACGCTGCTGGGCTGCGAGGCGCTGCTGCGCTGGCAGCACCCCGAGCGCGGCCTCGTCGGCCCGGCCACCGTGCTCCGCGCCGCTCGCTCCGGGCACCTCGGGCCGGCCCTGACCGCCCGGGTGCTGGACCTGGCGCTGACGGCCGCGGCCGGCTGGTGGACGACCCGACCGGTGCCGGTCTCGGTCAACCTGACCACCGAGGACCTCGACGACGAGTCCCTCCCCCACCGCATCGCCGCCGCACTCGCCCACCACGGCCTGCCCGCCGCAGCGCTCACCGTCGAGGTCGTCGAGGACAGCCTCATGCTCGACCCCCGGCGCGCCGTCCGGACCCTCACCGCGCTGCGCGCCATCGGGCTCACCATCGCCGTCGACGACTACGGCACCGGCTACAGCTCGCTGGCCTACCTGCACCGCCTGCCCATCGACGAGGTCAAGTTCGACCGCTCCCTCACCGCCGGCATCGCCGACGACCACGCAGCCACCGCCATCGTCAAGCACAGCGTGCGACTGGCCCACGACCTCGGCCTCACCGTCGTCGCCGAGGGCGTGGAACGCCCGCAGGACCTCGAACGCCTCCGCGAGCTGGGCTGCGACGCCGTCCAGGGGTACCTCACCGGCCGGCCCGTGCCGCTGGCCGAGTGGAGGGAGCTGCTGGGCTGAGCCGCCCGGTCCACCGCGGGGCCGGGGACCCGCCGGGTCAGCTCCGCGGGGCCGGGGACCCGCCGTTCAGCCCAGCGGGGCCGGGGACCCGCCGGGTCAGCCCAGGTGCGTCCACACCTCGGCGACGCCCTGCTCGGTCCGGTGCGTCCGCAGCGGCACCGACCGGCCGTAGACCCCGAACCACCGCGGCCCGTCGTAGACCAGGAACCGGTCGCCCAGGCCCTCGGGCAGCCGGTCGACCTGGCCGGCACGCGGGCCGCCCTCGTGCGCGACCAGCGCCGCCGGCAGCGCCCGCGGCGGGACGCGGCGCGCGGTCCCGGCGGTGGAGCGGGCCGACCGGCGGGGACCGGCCGGACCGGTGCCCCGGGACGGCGTCCGGAACGGCGTCCGCACGTGACTGGCCCGCAACGCCTCCCGGACCACGGGACGATGACCACCCCGCAGGGTCAGCTCCACCCCGGCCTCGTCCGCCCGGCGGCGGGCGTCGAAGAGGACGCCGACGCCCTCGGCGTCCAGCGCGGTCACCCGCAGGACGTCGACGGCGACCTCACCCCCCGCGCCGCCCTCCCGGGCGCGGGCCAGCGCCCGTTCCAGGCAGGACTCGAGGGGCACGAGCAAGCCGCGGACGACCCGTCCGGCGACGGCCACGGTGAGGGGACGACGACCAGGGACGGCCGGGTAGAGGTCGACGGCGAGGGGGCGTTCGCTGGTCCGCGTGGCGGCAGCGCTGTGCGTGGTCATCGGACACCTCGGGACACGAGGGGCGCCGGATCCGCACACGGCAGGCCGGGCCCCGGAGGGTCGACAGCCTGGTCTGAGCTGATCCCGAACGTACGGCGCCCCGCGACGCCCCGCACCCGGAGCCTCAGGCCTCGGCGAGCACCCGCTCGGCGACGTCCCGGGCCGCCGCCCGGTCGGCCGGGACGAGCCCCACCCGGGTGCGCCGGTCCAGCAGGTCGGCCACCGAGCGCGCCCCCTCCGCCCGGACGGCGAACCGCAGCTCCCCCACCGTCTCGACCCGTCCCGGCGCCACCGGGTCGCCGCCCAGGGCGTGCACCGCGGGGGCCTCGGTGCCGTACCGCCCGACCAGCCGGGACGGCGCGTCGACCCGGTCCAGCGCCCGCCGGGGCGCCGCGCCGACCAGCGGCAGGCCGGCCGTCGGCGAGCGGCGGGCACCGCGCCCCAGCCGCTCCACCACCGCGTCCACGGTCTCCTCGGCCATCGCCCGGTACGTGGTGAGCTTCCCGCCGACGACGGTGAGCACCCCGCCCGACCGGTGCAGCAGGTGCCGGCGGGACAGGTCGGCCGTGGCGTCCCCGGGCCCGGTCCCGGCCGACGCCGGGAGCACCAGCGGGCGCAGCCCGGCGTGCGCGCCGACGACGTCCGCGGGGGTCAACGGGTCGGCGAGCACCCGGTTGACCGTGGCCAGCAGCTGGGCGACCTCGGCGGCGGAGGGGACGGGGTCCGCGTCGGGCACCGGGCCCTCCACCGGCTCGTCGGTGATCCCCAGGTGCACGTACCCGGTGGCCTGCGGCAGCGCGAAGACGTACCGGGAGCGGGACCCCGGCAGCGGCACGGTCAGCGCGGCGGTCGGCGAGCCCAGCCGGTCGGCCCGCAGCACCAGGTGCGACCCGCGCGAGGGCACCAGCCGGACGCCGTCGTCCAGGGCGGCCGACCACACCCCTGCCGCGACGACCACGACCCCGGCCTCCACCGCGACGCGCCCGCCCTCGACCTCCACGGTGACCACCGACCCGGCCCGGCCGGGGTCCACGCCCACGACCCGCGCACCGGTGAGCACCGACGCGCCGCGCCCGGCCGCCGTGCGCGCCAGGGCGACGACCAGCCGGGCGTCGTCGACGAGGCGGCCGTCCCAGAACGCCACCCCGCCCCGCCCGGGGCGCACCGCCGGGGTCCACGCGGCCACCTCGGCCCGGGAGACCCGGCGGCTGCGCGGCAGCGACCCCCGGCCGCCGGCCACCGAGGAGCGGACGGCGTCCCCGAGCACCCCGCCCAGGCCGGCGACGGCGCTGACGTCCCGGCCGGCGACGTCGGGGACCAGGAAGGCCAGCGGCGACACCAGGTGCGGCGCGGTGGTGCCCATCAGCACCGCGCGCTCGCGGGCGGACTCCCGGGCCAGACCCACCTCGCCGTGCGCCAGGTAGCGCAACCCGCCGTGCACCAGCTTGGAGGACCAGCGGCTGGTGCCCGACGCCAGGTCGTCGCGCTCGCACAGCAGCACCGACAACCCACGCGACGCCGCGTCCAACGCCACGCCCGCCCCGGTCACCCCGCCCCCGACGACCAGCACGTCGACCCGGCTGCCCAGCCGCTCCAGGTCGCGCGACCGACGGACGTCGTCGAGCAGCGTCGCGTCCACGTCCCCACCCTCCCAGGCAGGCAGACTGTCCCGGTGAGCGCACAGCCGGAACTGACCATCCAGGGCTGGGGCCCCGCCGGCTCCCGCGTCGCGCACGTGGCCGACGGCGGCGACCGGCTGGAGCTGACCGCGGACGCCTCGCTCAAGCAGGCGCTGCCCAAGGCCGCCCGCAAGCACCTGGCCCGCGAGCTGGGCTGGACGCCGCGGCACACCCCGCCGGTCCCGGTCGCCGACATCGCGCTGGCGGCGTCCCGGCTGCCGGAGGACGTGCGGGTCGCGCTGGTCGGTCTGCTGGGCGCGGAGAACGTCCGCGACGACCGGGAGTCCCGGCTGCGGCGCACCGGCGGCAAGAGCTACCTGGACCTGGTCCGTCGCCGCTCCGGCGACGCCTCCGACGCCCCCGACGCCGTCCTCACCCCGGCGGACACCGAGCAGACCGCCGCCGTGCTCGCCCTGTGCAGCGCCCACGGCGTCGTCGTGGTGCCCTTCGGCGGGGGGACCAGCGTGGTCGGTGGGCTGTCCGGCGCGGACGCCGACGACCGCCCCGTCGTCGTGGTCGACCTGGGCCGGATGTCGGCGGTCAAGGCCCTGGACGTGCCCTCCTCGCTGGTCACCGTCGGCCCGGGCATGCGGGGACCGGCCCTGGAGGAGGCGCTGAGCACCGACGGGCTGACCCTGGGCCACCTTCCGCAGAGCTGGGAGTTCGCCACCCTCGGCGGGTACGCCGCCACCCGCTCGGCCGGCCAGTCCTCGACCGGCGTGGGCCGGTTCGACGACCTGGTGGCCGGGCTCACCCTGGCCACCCCGGTGGGCGTGCTCGAGCTGGGCAGCCCGCCCGCCTCGGCCGCCGGCCCCGACCTGCTGGGCCTGGCGCTGGGCTCCGAGGGCTCCCTGGGCGTCATCACCGAGCTGCGCCTGCGGGTCCGGCCCACCCCGCGCACCACCGAGTACGAGGGCTGGTCCACCCGCAGCTGGGCCGCCGGGCTCGCCGCCCTGCAGCGGCTGGCCCGGCACGACCTGCTGCCCGACGTCGTCCGGCTCAGCGACCCCGACGAGACCCGCGCCAACCTGCTGCTGTCCTCCTCGGCCGGCGCCCGCGCGCTGCGCGGCGCGCTGCGGGCCCGCCGGCACGGCGAGGGCTGCCTGCTGGTGCTGGGCTGGGAGGGGCTGCCCACCATCGTGGCGGCCCGGAAGCGGGCGGCGTCGTCCCTGCTGCGCGAGGACGGTGCCTCGCGGCTGGGCACCCGGGTCGGCGAGGCGTGGCGGGCCGGCCGCTTCTCCGCCCCCTACCTGCGCGACCAGCTGCTCGACCACGGCCTGCTGGTCGAGACCCTGGAGACGGCGGCGACCTGGTCGGCGCTGCCCACGGTCTACGACGCGGTCCGGCGGGCACTGCGGGACTCCCTGGGCGGCCGGGAATCCCGGCCGCTGGTGATGACCCACCTCTCGCACGGCTACGCCACCGGCGCCTCGCTCTACGTGACCGTGCTCGCCGACCGGGACGACGCCCTCCCGCTGCAGCAGTGGCTGGGCGCCAAGCGGGCCGCCACCGACGCGCTGCTGGCCGCCGGCGGCACGCTGACCCACCACCACGCCGTCGGCGCCGACCACCGGCCGTGGATGGAGCAGGAGGTGGGCGCGCTGGGCGTCGACGTGCTGCGTGCGGTCAAGGACCGGTTGGACCCCCGCGGCATCTGCAACCCGGGCGTGCTGCTGCCCGGGTGACCGCCCACCACCCGCCGGTGGGGACCCACACACCCACGGTGACCTGCACCGACCCGGCGGGACCGGGGGTTTGGGCGGGGCCCGCTGGGTGTACACAGACGGGCATGACCGAGCCTGCTGAGAACGTCGAGTCCACGGCTCCCGAGCACGGTTCCATCACGCTGTCGGAGGACGGGTCGCTGATCGTCGTCACCGGCGAGATCGACAAGGACGTCGTCCGGCACTTCCGGGTGACCGTCCGCCCGTCGCAGTGGCCGGCCCGGGTCGACGCCCGCGGGGTCACCTTCATGAGCTCGGCGGGCCTGGAGCTGATGGTCCACCTGGCCCGCAAGCAGAAGCGTGCCGGCGGCGAGCTGGAGCTGATCGACCCGCCGACGTCGCTGCGCCTGCTGCTGAACCAGACCGGCCTCAACCGGGTGTTCCGCTCGGTGCCGGCCCCCGCCGCGCCGGCCTGACCCCGCACCCGGCCCCACCGGCCGGGTCAGTCCCGGCGGGACACCGGCGGGAGCAACGCCGCGACGGTGCGGGCGGCGAACCCACCGACCACGGCCGACAGCAGGGCGATCACCAGCACGAACCCGCCCCCGACCTGGTCGGCACCCAGCGCCTGCAGGGCGAAGAAGCACAGCGCGGCGACCAGCACCGCCAGCCCCAGTCCCAGCACGACGACGAACCAGGTGGGCTGCCCGGACGAGGGCTCGGCGGGGACGCGCGGGTCGGTCACCGGGACAGTCTCCCCCGGCTGGACCGCGGGGGGGTGCAGCCGCCAGGCTCTCTCCCCATGAGCGCACCCCTCCCCCAGGTCACCAGCGAGGTGGGCCGGCTGCGCACCGTCGTGCTGCACCGCCCGGGCGCCGAGCTGCGCCGGCTCACCCCGCGCAACAACGACCAGCTGCTCTTCGACGGCGTGCCCTGGGTGGCCCGCGCCCAGGAGGAGCACGACGCGTTCGCCGAGGCCCTGCGCACCCGCGACGTCGAGGTGCTGCACCTGGACCGGCTGCTGGCCGACGTCATGGCCGTGCCGACGGCCCGCGAGGAGCTCATCGCCTCCGCCGTCGACGACCCCCGGCTGGGCGCGACCCTGCGGCACGTCACCGTCGACCACCTCGCGGGCCTGGCCCCCGACGACCTGGCCGCCGTCCTCATCGCGGGCCTGGCGCACGACGAGCTGCCCGGTGGCCGCGGGCTGGCCTTCGAGCTGATGACCCGCGGGGACTTCGTCGTCCCGCCGCTGCCCAACCTGCTCTTCACCCGGGACTCCTCGGTGTGGGTCGGCGGTCAGGTCGCCGTCACCTCGCTGGCCATGCCGGCCCGGCACCGGGAGTCCACGATCACCCGGGCCGTCTACAGCCACCACCCGCGCTTCGCCGGCGCCGAGCAGCTCTACGACTCCTCGCTCGAGCACCTCGAGGGCGGTGACGTCCTCGCGCTGGCCCCGGGCGTGCTGGCCGTGGGCGTCGGTGAGCGGACCACCGCCGGCGGTGCCGAGCGGCTGGCCCGGCGCGCGTTCGCCCGCGGCCTGGCGCACACCGTGCTGGTCGTCCCGGTGCCGCAGGAGCGGGCCACCATGCACCTGGACACGATCTGCACGATGGTCGACGTCGACGCGGTGGTCATGTACCCCGCCCTCGCCGACCACCTGGTCGCCTGGACCGTCACCGCCGGCGAGCAGCTCCCCGACGACGCCGACAGCACCGAGCTGCGGGTCACCGGGCCCGAGCCGCTGCTGACCGCCGCGGCGACCTCGATGGGGATCGAGCGACTGCGGGTGATCGACACCGGCCTGGACCCGGTGACCGCCGAGCGGGAGCAGTGGGACGACGGCAACAACACCCTGGCCCTGGCACCGCGCCTGGCGGTGGCCTACGAGCGGAACACCGTCACCAACGCGGCCCTGGAGGCTGCCGGCATCGAGGTCGTCCGGATCGCCGGGTCCGAGCTGGGCAGCGGCCGTGGCGGTCCGCGCTGCATGAGCTGCCCGGTCGTCCGGGACCCGCTGCCGGCGGCCCCCTGACCCCGCACCCCCCGCCCGCCGGCCGCCACCGCCGGTCGGTATCGAGTGGCACGTGAGCGTGGACGTGACGAGCCGACGTCCACGCTGACGTGTCACTCGCGTCGGACGACGCGGCGAGTGGTACGACCGTACCGGTTTGGTACGGTCGTACCACTCGGGTGGCCGAGCGTCGGGGCACCCGACCGGCCGCCGACCGAGCACGACCCCCTGGAGGAACCCCGTGGCCTGGGCACTCGTCATCGTCGCCGGCGCGTTCGAGACGGCGTTCGCCGTCTCGCTGAAGAACTCCGAGGGGTTCAGCCGGCTCTGGTGGACCGTCTCCTTCGTCGTCTGCGCCGGGATCAGCTTCACGCTGCTGACCATCGCGCTGCGCACGCTCCCGGTCGGGAGCGCCTACGCGGTGTGGACCGGCATCGGTGCCGCCGGCACCGCGGTCGTCGGGATGGCCGTGCTCGGCGACCCGGTGGGCACGGTGCGGATCCTGTCCATCCTGCTGATCATCGCCGGCGTCGTCGGGCTGAACCTGGCGCCCTCCGCGGCGCACTGAGCCGTGCGCACCCCGAGGGCCACACCCCAGGCCACCCCCAAGGGCGGTGCGCGGCGGGCAGCCATCGTCACCGCGGCCGCCGACCTGGTCGCGGACGAGGGCCCGGACGCCGTCTCCCACCGCCGGGTCGCGGCGGCGGCCGGCGTGCCGCTGGCGGCCACCACGTACTACTCCCGCGACCTCGGGGAGCTGCTGGTGGCGGCGTTCACCGAGCTGGGCGAGCGGGAGACCCGGCGCACCACGGCCCTGGTCCAGGAGCTCACCCGCGAGCCCCGGTCGGCCACCTCGACGGCGGCCCTGGTCGGCGACGTGCTGCTGGGCCCCGACCGGCGCACCGACGCGGACGTGCTGGCTTTCTACCAGCGGTTCCTGGCCAGCGGGCGACACCCCGGGGTCCGCCCCGTGCTCGCCGCGACCCGTCGACGCCTGGACGAGCTGGTGGCCGAGGCGCTCGACCGCAGCGCGGCCCCGGCGGTGCCCCTGGCCCGCCTGGTGGCGGTGTTCGACGGCAGCGCGGTCTCCGCTCTGGTCGAAGGCGACGGCGACGGCGACGCCCGCGCGACGGCCGAGGCGGCGGTGGCCGACCTGCTGCGCGACCACGGTCACCCGGACGTGGCGCCCCCAACGGCGTAAGCGGCGGTTACCGACGGTGTGAGACGGGTAGTCGGCGCGGGACGTTCAGACCTCGAGCGCAGAAGGGCCTCGCGCCATGAGCACCAAGGACCGTTCCACCCGCACCCCCGCCCCTCCGGCGTCGGTCGACCCGCAGCGACCCGACCAGAGCGGCGCCACCCGGTACGCCGACGAGGACCGCGCCGACACCCCCACCGCCCGCAAGGTCAAGGTCGTGCACCGGGTCGGCGCCTTCGCCGTCGCCGCCGTGCTGGCGGTGTTCGGCCTGCTGGGCCTGATCGGCGGCCTGGACTACTTCTCCACCGACGGCGGCAACGTCGTCGGCCTGTCCAGCAACGGCCTGCTGTCCACCATCTCGCTGCTCACCGCCGCCGTGCTCATCGCCTCGGCTCTGCGCGGCGGGCGCCAGGCCGGAGTGGTGATGATCGGCTTCGGTGCCGCGTTCCTGCTGTCGGCGTTCTGGCACCTCTTCGTGCTGAACAGCTCGTTGAACGTGCTCGCCTTCTCGATGGCCAACGTCATCTTCTCGATCGTCGCCGGCATCGTGCTGCTCACCCTGGGCCTCTACGGACGGGTCAGCGGCAACCTCCCGGCCGACAACCCGTACCACCTGCACACCGCGGGCAGCCGGGAGGGCGACGCCGACGAGGAGCCCGAGCTCCCGCCGGCGACCCCGGCCGAGCGCCGGGCCGAGCGGGAGATGCGGGAGGCCGAGCTGGCCGTGACCGAGCACCGGGCCACCCCTGAGCAGACCCGTCGGGTCCAGGCCATGGGCCGGGTGCGCACCAAGACCGAGCGTCGTCGGGTCTGGATGGCGGACTCCGGGCGCTAGCCCCAGCACAGCGCACGGGGCGGGCCGGTCATCCGGCCCGCCCCGTGGCGTCTGTGGGTGGCGCTGCGGCCTAGATGCCGTTCGCCAGCCGGTGGTAGGCCGCCGACCAGCGCAGCTCCTGCGCCAGGCTGCGGCGGGTGGTCGCCTCGTCGATGACCACCAGCTCGGTGCTGAAGGCCTCGGCCAGCACGGTGAGCTCGTCGGTCGTCACCTGGGTGGACAGCACCGTGTGGTGCGGGGCCCCGGCGGTCAGCCAGCCCTCGGTCGACGTCGAGAAGTCCGGCTTGGGCTCCCAGACCGCGTGCGCGACCGGCAGGTTCGGCAGGGGCGCGGAGGGCGCGACGACGTCGATCTCGTTGGCCACCCAGCGGAACCGGTCGCCCAGGTCCGCCCAGCCGACGACGACACCGGGCGCGGACGCCGCGGTGAAGACCAGCCGGGCCGGGTCCTCGCGGCCGCCGATGCCCAGCGGGTGGACCTCCAGGCGGGGCTGCTCCCCCGAGATCGAGGGGCACACCTCCAGCATGTGGGCGCCCAGGATCTTCGGCGTCTCCGAGGACAGGTCGTAGGTGTAGTCCTCCATGAAGGACGTGCCACCGGGCCGGTCACCGCCGACGACCTTGAGGATGCGCAGCAGCGCGGAGGTCTTCCAGTCGCCCTCGCCGCCGAAGCCGTACCCCTCGGCCATCAGCCGCTGGACGGCCAGGCCGGGGAGCTGGCGCAGCCCGCCGAGGTCCTCGAAGTTCGACGTGAAGGCCTTGAAGCCACCGTCGACGAGGAAGGAGCGCAGACCGGCCTCGATGCGGGCGGCCTCGCGGACGCTGTCGTGCCGGTCCCCGCCGGGGCGCAGGTCCTCGGCGACGACGTAGGAGTCCAGGTACTCGGCGACCAGCGCGTCGATCTGCGCGTCGGTCACCTGCCCGACGACGTCGACCAGGTCGTTGACCCCGTAGGTGTTCACCGAGACGCCGACCCGCAGCTCGGCCTCGACCTTGTCGCCCTCGGTGACGGCGACGTTGCGCATGTTGTCCCCGAAGCGGGCCAGCCGCAGCGTCCGGGCCTCGGCGATGCCGAGCGCGGCGCGGGCCCAGCCACCGACCCGGGTCTGCACGGCCGGGTTCGAGGCGTGCCCGGACACCGTGGTGCGCGGGACCTTGAGGCGGGTGAGGGCGAACCCGAACTCCCGGTCGCCGTGGGCGGCCTGGTTGAGGTTCATGAAGTCCATGTCGATCGTGCCCCAGGGCAGGGCGGCGTCGGCCTGGGTGTGCAGGTGCAGCAGCGGCTTGCGCAGCGCGTCCAGGCCGGCGATCCACATCTTGGCCGGGGAGAACGTGTGCATCCAGGTGACGACACCGATGCAGGAGGGGTCCTCGTTGGCCGCGCCCATCGCCTGGCGGATGGCGGCCGAGTCCTTGAGGACCGGCTTCCACACGACCGGCACCGGGACGGCGGTGGCGCCGTCGAGGGTGGCGGCGACGCGCTGGGACTGCTCGGCGACCTGCTGGAGGGTCTCCTCGCCGTACAGGTCCTGACTGCCGGTGAGGAACCAGATCGAAGGGGTGCTCATCTCGCTCACTTCTGTCCGTAGACGTTCTGGTAGCGCTCGTAGAGCGCGTCGATGTCGGCCTGGGGGATCGGGACCGGCTCGCCGAGCTGCCGGGAGATGTGCACGGTGCGGGCGACGTCCTCGGCCATGACGGCGGCCTTGACCGCCGCCTTGGCGCTCTTCCCGATGGTGAACACCCCGTGGTTCTGCATGAAGACGGCCTTGGAGCGGTGGCCGGCGAGGGTGTCGACGATGCCGCGGCCGATCGAGTCGTCGCCGATCAGCGCGAAGGGCCCGATCGGGATGGGCCCGCCGAACTCGTCGGCCATCGCGGTCAGCACGCAGGGCACCGGCTCGGCGCGGGCGGCCCACGCGGCGGCGTAGGTGCTGTGGGTGTGCACCTGGCCGTTGACCTCGGGCATGGCGCGGTAGACGTAGGCGTGCGCGTCGGTGTCGCTGGAGGGGGCCCGGACGCCGTCGACGGTCTTCCCGTCCAGGTCGCAGACCGTGATGCCCTCCCAGGTCAGCTCGTCGTACTCGACGCCGCTGCCCTTGATGACGAAGAGGTCCTCACCGGGGACCCGCTCGCTGACGTTGCCGGCGGTCCAGGTGACCAGGGCGTTGGTGACCAGCAGGTCGTGCAGGGCCGCCACGTGCTCGCGCTGGGCACGGTGGGTGCCCTGCTCGGAGCGGGCCGCCGCACGGACGGTCAGCCGGGTGGGCGTCGCGCCCTCGACCGGATCGGTCGCGGGGGTGTCACACGCTGAACACATCGGGACGCTCCTCCATCGCGGGGGTCTCGGGCTCGGTGACGGCGGCGGCCGGGCGGGCGGACGCCGCCCGGCGGATGGCCCGCAGCCGGTGCAGCACGTCGTTGCCACCGCGACCGAAGTGGTCGTGCAGCAGCGTGTACTCGGCGAACAGGGCGTCGTAGGCGTCGGCCCGCTCGGGGTCGGGCGTGTAGACCCCGCGCAGCACCTTGCCCATGACGGCGGCGGCGGCCGGCACGTCGGGGTGGGCCCCGGCGGCGACGGCGGCGTGGATGGCCGAGCCCAGTGCCGGGCCCTGCTCGGAGTCGATGACCGACAGCGGGCGGCGGCAGACGTCGGCGTAGGTCTGCATGAGGAAGGCGTTCTTCAGCAGGCCGCCGGCGACCACGAGCTCGGTGACCGGCACGCCGCTGGACTCGAAGGACTCGATGATCGTGCGGGTGCCGAAGGCGGTGGCCTCCAGCAGCGCGCGGTAGGTGTCCTCGGGACGGGTGGCCAGCGTCTGGCCGACGACGACCCCGGAGAGCTCGGCGTCGACCAGGACGGAGCGGTTGCCGCCGTGCCAGTCCAGCGCGATGAGCCCGTGCTCGCCGACCTGCTGCTCCTGGGCCAGCTCGGTGAGGTGCTGGTGCACCGAGATGCCGCGCTCGGCGGCGGCCTGCACGTAGGCCGGCGGGACGGCGGTGTCGACGAACCAGCCGAAGATGTCCCCGACGCCGCTCTGGCCGGCCTCGTAGCCGTAGAGCCCGGCGATGATGCCGCCGTCGACGACGCCGCACATGCCCGGCACGTCGGCCAGGGTGTCCCCGTTCATGACGTGGCAGGTCGAGGTGCCCATGACCGCGAGCATCTGGCCGGGCTCGGTGGCCCGGGCGGCCGGTGCGGTGACGTGCGCGTCGACGTTGCCGACGGCGACCGCGATGCCCTCGGGCAGGCCGGTCCAGCGGGCGGCCTCGGCGGTCAGGCCGCCGGCCCGCTCGCCCAGCTGGCCGATGGGCTGGTCCAGCTTGTCGGCGACGAAGTCGGCGAAGTCGGGGTTCAGCGCGGCCAGGAACTCCCGCGAGGGGTACTCGCCGTCCTGGCGGATGCCCTTGTAGCCGGCGGTGCAGGCGTTGCGGACGTAGGTGCCGCACAGCTGCCAGACGATCCAGTCGGCGGCCTCGACCCAGCGGGCGGTGGCCGCGTAGACCTCCGGGTCCTCCTCCAGCAGCTGCAGGCCCTTGGCGAACTCCCACTCGCTGGAGATGAGACCGCCGTAGCGGGGCAGCCAGGCCTCCCCGCGCTCGGCGGCCAGGGCGTTGATCCGGTCGGCGTGCGGCTGGGCGGCGTGGTGCTTCCACAGCTTCACGAAGGCGTGCTTGCGGTCGGCGAACTCGGGGACCTCGCACAGCGGGGTGCCGTCGGCGAGCGTGGGCACCATCGTGCAGGCGGTGAAGTCGGTGGCGATGCCGATGACCGACGCGGGGTCGACGCCGCTGGCGGCCAGCGCCTGGGGCACCGCCGTCTTCAGCACGTCGACGTAGTCCGCGGGGACCTGCAGCGCCCAGTCCGGCGGCAGCTTCTCCCCGGTGCCGGGGAGGGTGCGCTCGAGGACGGCGTGCGGGTAAGGGTGCGTCGCGCTGGCCAGCTCGGCCCCGTCGGACACCCGGACGACGACAGCGCGTCCCGAGAGGGTGCCGTAGTCGACTCCGACGACGTGCTGGTCAGCCATCTGTCCTCCTGTGTGCGGGTGCGGTCCGACGTCCACGTCGTCCTGCAGTCGACGCATGTTAGCGCTAACACAAGTGCGGTGGGCCACACCCCTGCGGGGGAGTCCCGCTCAGCCCCGGACGGGACCGGTCGAGCCACGCACCACGAGCACCGGTGGGACCTGGTCGGGCAGGGTGTCGCGACCGGCCAGCTTGGCCAGCACCAGCTCGACCCCGCGGCGTCCCAGCTCGGCGAAGTCCTGGCGCACCGTGGTCAGCGGCGGGCTGAAGTAGGGCGCCTCGGGCACGTCGTCGAAGCCGACCACGGACACGTCGCCGGGCACGTCGAGGCCCTCCTCGTGCAGGGCGACCATCAGCCCCAGGGCCATCTGGTCGTTGCCCACGAAGACGGCTGTGACGTCCTCGCCGTCCCGGATGCGCTGGGCCAGCAGCCGCCCCGTGCGGTGGCCGGACCCCGGCCACCAGTCCCCGTGCAGCAGCTCGGGGACCGGCGCACCGGCAGCCAGCAGCTCGCACCGCCAGCCCTGCACCCGCCGCTGGGCCTCCAGCGAGTAGGCCGGCCCGGCCAGGTGGTGCACGGTGCCGTGGCCCAGTCCGAGCAGGTGGGCCACCGCCAGCCGGGCACCGGCCTCCTGCCCGACGGTGACGGTCGGGCGGACCTCCTCGGCCCCCATCTGCACGGCGACCAGGGGCACCGGGGGGTCCAGCTCCCGCAGCGCCTCGACCGCCTGGAAGCTCGCGGTGTGCACGACGACGGCGTCCACGGACTGGGCGACGAAGCGGTCGACCGCGTCCCGCATGTCGGCGAACTCCCCGGCGTCCAGGATCGCCACCGAGAGGGAGTAGCCCGCCGCGCGGGCGGCCTCCTCCAACCCGATGAGGGTCTGTGCCGGGCCGTACTGGTTCACGTTGATCGTGACCAGCCCGATCGTCCGGGAGGACCCGGTGACGAGTGCGCGGGCCGCGGTGTTGGGCCGGTAGCCCAGCTCCGCGATCGCCCGCTGCACCCGTTCCCGGGTCATCGCCGCGACGTTGGGGTGGCCGTTGACCACCCGCGAGACGGTCTGGTGGGAGACCCCCGCACGGGCCGCGACGTCGGACATGACCAGTGCCCGTGTCGCGTGCCCCGCGGGAGCGGTCCCGGCTGTCTCCGTCGACACCCTGGCTCCCCGTCCGGTCCGCCCCGTCAGCTCCCGGTCAGCGTGCGGAGCCGGCGCGGCGCTTGTTGTAGACGTCGAAGGCGACGGCCAGCAGCAGGACCATGCCCTTGACCATCGACTGGATCGACTGGTCCACGCCCATGAGCTGCATGCCGTTGCTCATGACACCGACGAGCAGACCACCGACCATGGCGCCCACGACCGTGCCCACACCGCCGGTGACGGCGGCGCCACCGATGAAGGCCGCGGCGATGGCGTCCAGCTCGAAGCTGTTGCCGGCGCCGGGCTGGGCACCGTTGGACCGGGACGAGAACACGACCCCGGCCACGGCGGCCAGGAAGCCCATGTTGACGAAGATCCAGAAGTTGACGGCCTTGACCTTGACGCCCGAGAGCGTCGCGGCGGCCAGGTTGCCGCCGATCGCGTAGACCTGGCGGCCGAAGACGGTCCGCTTGGTGACGACGCCGTAGACCATGATCAGCGCGGCCAGGATGATCAGCACGATCGGCAGACCGCGGGCGGTGGCCAGCTGGTAGGCGAAGGCCATGACGACCGCGGCGACGATGACGATCTGGGCCACGAAGAGCGGGAACGACGGCACGGTCTGGCCGTAGCGGACCCGGGCGATGCGGGTGCGGTACTGGCTGACCGCGTAGGCCGCCACGGCGACGCCGAAGACCAGCAGCGTGAAGGCGTCGAAGCCGTTGCCGCCGAGCAGGCCGTTGAGGAAGCCGGAGGCGATCTTGCTGTACTCCGAGGTGAAGGGGGACAGCGAGACGTTGTCCAGCACCTGCAGGGTCAGACCGCGGAACAGCAGCATGCCGGCGAGGGTCACGATGAACGCCGGGATGCCGACGTAGGCGACCCAGAACCCGTGCCAGGCACCGATCAGCAGGCCGGTGGCCAGGGCGGCGAGGACGCCGACCCACCAGGGCTGGTCCTGGCGGATGACCAGCACGGCCGACACGGCCCCGGTGACCGCCACGACGGACCCGACCGAGAGGTCGATGTGCCCGGCGATGATCACGATGACCATCCCGATCGCGAGGATCAGGATGTAGGAGTACTGCAGGACGATGTTCGTGATGTTGCCCGGGGACAGCGAGGTGCCCCCGGTCAGGATCGCGAAGAGCGCGACCACCACGACGAACGCGATGTAGATGCCGCTGGTCCGGAGGTTCCGGGTCAGCAGGGCGCGGACGTCGCTGGTGCCGACGCCCAACGCTGCGGCAGGGGCGACGTCCTTGGCCTGCGTGGCCGACGAGGCCTCGGGCTCCGACGTCGGACCGACGGTCTGGGTCATCCGACGAGCTCCTTCTCCTGGGTCATGAGGGTCATGAGGCGTTCCTGGGTGGCTTCGGCCACGGGCATCTGCCCGGTGATGCGGCCGGCCGAGAGGGTGTAGACGCGGTCACAGATGCCGAGCAGCTCGGGCAGCTCGGAGGAGATGACCACCACGGCCTTCCCGGCGGCGACCAGCTTGTTGATGATCGTGTAGATCTCGTACTTGGCGCCGACGTCGATGCCGCGGGTGGGCTCGTCGAGGATCAGCACGTCGGGGTCGGTGAGCAGCCACTTGGACAGCACGACCTTCTGCTGGTTGCCACCGGAGAGCTTGCCGACGATCGACTTCACCGTGGGCGCCTTGATGTTCATCGACCGGCGCCCCTCCTCGGCCGCCTTGGCCTCCTCGTTGGCGTCCACGAAGCCCCGGGTGGACAGCTTGTCCAGGGCGGCGGCCGAGTTGTTGCGGGCGATGTCGTCGATGAGGTTGAGGCCGTACTTCTTCCGGTCCTCGGTGGCGTAGGCGATGCCGGCGTCGATGGCCTCGGCGACGTTGCGCGCCTTGACCTCCTTGCCGTACATGAAGACCCGGCCGTCGACGTAGGTGCCGTAGGAGCGGCCGAAGACGCTCATCGCCAGCTCGGTGCGCCCGGCGCCCATGAGCCCGGCGATGCCGACGACCTCGCCGGCCCGCACGTCGAAGCTGGCGTGGTCGACGACGAGGCGGTCCTGGCTGGGGTGCTTGACCGTCCAGTCCTCGACCCGCAGGACCTCCTCGCCCGGGTGCGACTCGCGCTCGGGGTAGTAGGAGTCCAGGGCGCGACCGACCATCAGCCGGATGATCCGGTCGACGTCGACGGTGGGGTCGGCCATGTCCAGGGTCTCGACCGTCTGGCCGTCCCGGATGATCGTGGTGTGGTCGGCGATCGCGTCGATCTCGTTGAGCTTGTGCGAGATGATGATCGAGGTGATCCCGCGGTCCTTGAGGCCGCGGATCAGCCCGAGCAGGTGCGCGGAGTCGGTGTCGTTCAGCGCAGCGGTGGGCTCGTCCAGGATGAGCAGCTTCACGTCCTTGGACAGCGCCTTGGCGATCTCCACCAGCTGCTGCTTGCCGACCCCGAGCGTGCCGACCGGGGTGGTGGGGCTCTCGTCGAGGCCGACCTCGCGCAGCAGCTTGCCCGCCTCGGCGTTGGCCAGGTTCCAGTCGATGAGACCGAACCGGCCGCGCTTCTCGCTGCCCAGGAAGATGTTCTCGGCGATCGAGAGGTAGGGCACCAGGGCGAGCTCCTGGTGGATGATCACGATGCCCGCGTGCTCGGAGTCGCGGATGCCGCTGAACGAGCAGACCTGCCCGTCGAAGACGATCTCGCCCTCGTACTCACCCGCCGGGTAGACCCCGGACAGGACCTTCATCAGCGTCGACTTGCCGGCGCCGTTCTCCCCGCAGATGGCGTGGACCTCGCCGCGCGACACCGCCAGGGTGACGTCGGAGAGGGCCTTGACCCCGGGGAACGTCTTGGTGATGGAGCGCATCTCGAGGATGTGGTCGGCCATGGACTCCGTCGTCTCACTCGGTGGTGCCGGACTGCTGCTGTGCTCGTGCAGAGGGCGCCCCCTGGGGGACGCCGGGTGGTGCCCGTCGCGGCCACCCGGGGGTGACCGCGACGGTGCCGCGTGGTGCCGGTCGGGTCCGGCAGCCTGCGCTGCCGGACCCGACCGGGTCTGCGGGGTGGGTCAGTCGGCCTGGCCGGCCTCGACCTCGGCCTCGGTGTAGTAACCCGAGTCCACCAGGACCGACGCGATGTCGTCGGCGTAGACCGTCTCGACGGGCAGCAGGTAGGACGGGACCACCTTGACGCCGTTGTCGTAGGTCTCGGTGTCGTTGGCCTCCGGCTCGCCGTCCTCGAGGAACGCGGTCGCCGCAGCCACGGCCTGCTCGGCCAGGTTGCGGGTGTCCTTGAAGATGGTCGAGCTCTGCACACCGTCGTTGATCAGCTTGACCGAGGCGATCTCGGCGTCCTGACCGGTGACCACGGGGAGCGGACGCGGCGTGGAGGCCAGGTCCGGGCCGTAGCCGGTGTTCTGCAGGGCGGTGATGATGCCGCGCGAGATGCCGTCGTAGGGCGACAGGACGCCGTTGAGCACGGTGCCGTCGTTGTACGTGCCGGTCAGCAGGGTGTCCATGCGCGCCTGGGCGGTGGCCTGGTCCCAACGGAGGGTGGCGGCCTGCTCGATCGACGTCTGACCCGAGGGGACGACGAGCGTGCCGTCGTCGATCAGCGGCTGCAGGATCGACATCGCACCGTCGAAGAAGAAGGTGGCGTTGTTGTCGTCCAGCGAGCCGGCGAACAGCTCGACGTTGAACGGGCCGGTCGCGGTGCCGGCGCCGCCGTCGGCGGTCTGCAGGCCGAGGCCGGTCAGCAGGGCATTGGCCTGGGCCACGCCGACGGAGAAGTTGTCGAACGTGACGTAGAAGTCGACGTTCTCGCTGTCGCGGATGAGGCGGTCGTAGGCGATGACCTCGATGCCCTCGGCGGCGGCGTTCTCCAGCTGCGGCGCCAGCGCGGTGCCGTCGACGGCCGCGATGATCAGGACGTCGACGCCCTCGGTGATCATCTGGTCGACCTGCTGGGACTGGGTGGGGATGTCGTCGTTGGCGTACTGCAGCTCGACGTTGTAGCCGGCGTCCTCGAGCTGGGACTTCACGTTGTCGCCGTCGGCGATCCAACGCTCGGAGGTCTGGGTCGGCATCGAGACGCCGATCGTGAGGTCGCCGGCGTCGGCGTCAGCCGTGTCGTCGCCGCCACCGCCGGCGCCACCGCCGCCGCACGCGGTCAGGCCGAACGCCAGTGCGGCGCCCAGGGCGGTCAACCGGAGCTTGTTGCTCACTCGTGTCTCCTCTTCGAGAACTTCTGCCCGCCGTTGATCAGGCGCTCAGGCCCGCTGTGCGAGCGCTCACATTGTGAGCGTTAACAAGCGGGTCCCGTCAAGAGGCGGACCGCAGCAAAGCGTCACGTTCTCGTAACGATGGAGACGGCCGCCTGTAACCCGACGGCGGGGCGAACGGGCTGATCCGGGCGCCGTCGCCCTGGGTGTTCGCAGCGGAACGCAGACAGACGGTTGTGTTCGGGATCACTCGGGCCACACCCCGCCGACGGACCCCACTCACCCCGACGGGGGTCCCGGACCCGGCCCGGCTGCAGGACCGTCGGGGACCGGTCGAACCACCTGCTGACGACGTACACCGGTCAAACCACGGCCGTGCCGCCCCCCACGAGGAGAGACCCGCGCCGTGGCCCACCGGAAGCCCACCCTGCCCACCCGGGCCGCGCTGCGCCGCGGCACCGGCGCGCGGGACCCCCTGCTCGCCGCCCGCACCGCGACCGCCGTGCTGGTGGCCGCCGCGGTGGTCCTGGCCGTCTTCTCCGTCACCGACCCCGCCACCGACACCCCGGCCGAGCGCAACGGCACCTGGGCCGTCGTCGTCGTGCTGTCGATCGCCGCCGCACTGCTGCGCCGGGCCGACCCCGTCGCCGTCGACCGCTCCGGGCTGTTCACCATCGTCCCCACCGGCGGCGCGCTGCTGGTCTGCGGGCTCAACGCGTTCACCGCGGACACCTCCGCGGCGGCGCAGGTCTTCGTCGTCCTGCCCACGCTGTGGGCGGCCTCGCAGCTGCGCGGGGTGGGCGCCTGGACCGTCGGGGTCGTCGCTGCGGTCGCCCACACCGCCGTGGTCACCTCGCTGGAACCGCTGGGCCGGGCCGTGCCCGACGTCGTCTTCGTCGCCTGCACCCTGGGCCTGGCCACCGCGCTGCTCGTGCACGCCGGGGACCGGCAGGAGGAGCTCGTGGGCGCCCTGCGCCGGCAGGCCGCCGTCGACCCGCTCACCGGACTGGTCACCCGCCGGGTCCTCGACGACGCGCTGGCCAGCGCCCTGTCCGCCGTCGCCGGACAGGGCACGGCCCTGGTGCTCGTCGACGTCGACTCCTTCAAGTCGGTCAACGACCGGCTGGGCCACCCGGTCGGCGACGACGCGCTGCGCCACCTCGGGGAGGTCCTGCGCAGCGCGGTCCGCGACAGCGACGCCGTGGTCAGCCGGATGGGCGGCGACGAGCTCGCCGTCCTGCTGCCCGGCTGCCCGCCCGAGGTCGCCGAACGTCGTGCCCACGAGCTGCTGACCGCCGTCCGGGCGGCCCCGCTGCCCCTGGCCGACGGCGCCCTCCTGCCGCTCACCGTCAGCATCGGGGTCGCGCACTCCCCCGGGCACGCCGCCGGCCTGCGGCCGCTCTACGCCGCCGCCGACGCCGCCCTCTACGAGGCCAAGCGCGGGGGCCGCGACCGGGTCGGGGTCGCGGGCCCCCGGGGCGTCGCCGTCAGCGGAGGGTGACCTGCCGGGACAGCAGCCCGGCGCGCGACCGGCGCTCGTCGGTGGTCAGCGGGTCGGTGACGGCCAGCGCCGCCTCCAGCCGGGTCTGCAGCTGCGCAGCCGGCTCGGCCCAGTCGGCGGCCGGCGTCTCGGCCGGCACGTCCCACACCGGGACGACGAGGCCGTGCGCGCGGAAGGCCCCGGCGTACTTGGTGCCCTCCCCCAGCGACAGCTGCTCGGCGGCGCCGAGACGGGCCAGCGCGTCCAGCAGCTGCTCCTCGGGCTCGGGGCGCACCCAGCGCACGTGCGCCCGGTCGGTGGCCGGCCGGCACCAGTAGGCGGCCTCGAGCCCCTCGAGCCGCACGGTCGGGATGATCGCCTCGTTGGCGCGTTCGAGCCCGGCCAGCGCGGCGGCGTTGGCGCCGGTGCCCTCGAGCCAGAAGCCGAAGTCCTCGCGGACGGTGACCTCCAGCGGGGCGGCCGGGTCCAGCAGCTCCTGCAGCCGGGGACCGGCCGAGCCCTCCGCGCCGATCGGGCCCGGGTCGACCGGGTTGCCGGCCGGCGCGTCGAGCGCGGCCGCCAGTGCGGTGCCCAGGTCGCGGCTGACGTCGTCGGAGGAGGCGGCCAGCTGGACGCCGATCATCACCTCGCCGTTGGCCCGCACCAGGCCCGGGGAGCCTCCGGGCAGCACGCTGGCCAGGGTGGCCGTGCGGCCGTCCGTGGTGGTCAGCACGGCGGTGGCGGCGGGCACCAGCTCGCGCAGCGCCACCCAGTCGCACTCCCCGGCCAGACCCTCGAAGGGGCGGGCGACGACGGGGGCGTAGGCCGATCCGTGGCAGTGCTTGTACTTGCGTCCCGACCCGCAGGGGCACGGCGCCTTGGGGTTGACCGCCCCGTCGGCGGCGGGGGCGGTGGAGCCGGCGGGGGCGGCGGGACGACGACGGGGTGCGGTGCGGGCCATGCGCCCGACCCTATGCGGGACCGGGGGCCGACCGGCCGGACCCCGACCGGGCAGGTGCACACTCGCCGGGTGCTCGACCTGACCGATCCCGCGTTCGTCGACGACCCCTATCCCGCGTTCGCCGCAGCCCGCGCGGTGGCGCCGGTGCAGTGGGACGAGGGCCTGGGCATGTGGCTGGCCTACGGGCACGCCGAGGCCAACGCGGTGCTGCGGACCCGCGCGCTGGGCCGGATCTGGACCGACCGGGAGCCCGCCGAGCGGTTCGGCCAGTTCAACCTGGTGCACCGCAACGCGATCCTGGAGATGGAGCCGCCGGACCACACCCGGCTGCGCCGGCTGATCAGCACCGCCTTCGCCCGCGGCCACGTCGAGCGGCTGCGCCCGTGGGTCGAGGAGCTGGCCGGGCGGCTGGTGGACGGGATGGTCGAGGAGTCCGCGGGCAGCGCGCCGGTGGACCTGTTCACCGGGATGGCCGAGCAGCTGCCGGTCGCCGTCATCGCCGAGCTGCTGGGCGTGCCCGAGGCCGACCGGCACCTGCTCCGGCCCTGGTCCAACGCGATCGTGAAGATGTACGAGTACGGCCGCACCACCGAGGTCGAGGACGCCGCGGAGACCGCGGCCGCCGAGTTCGTCGAGTACCTGCGCGGGCTGGCCGCCGAGCGGCGCCGCGTCCCCGGCGACGACCTGCTCACCCACCTGGTCACCGCCCGGGACGCCGACGGCGACCGGCTGACCGAGGACGAGCTGGTCACCACCTGCGTGCTGCTGCTCAACGCCGGGCACGAGGCCACCGTCAACGTCACCGGCAACGGCCTGCTGGCCCTGCTGCAGCACCCCGGCGAGCTGGCCCGGCTGCGGGCGGACCCGGCGCTGCTGCCGACGGCGATCGAGGAGCTGATGCGCTTCGACTCCCCGCTGCAGCTCTTCGAGCGCACCGCCACCGCCGACGTCGAGATCGGCGGGGTCACCGTGCAGCGGGGGCAGAAGATCGCGGCGCTGCTGGGCAGCGGCAACCACGACCCGGCGGTCTTCGCCGAGCCCGACCGGCTCGACGTCGGCCGGACGGAGAACCCGCACATCTCCTTCGGCGCCGGCGTGCACTTCTGCATCGGCGCCCCGCTGGCCCGGGTGGAGCTGCAGGCCTCCTTCAGCGCGCTGCTGGACCGGACCTCGCGGATCGAGCTGCCCGCACCGCCGCGGCGCCGTCCCGAGTTCGTGATCCGCGGGCTGGCCGAGCTGCCGATCGTGCTGCACCGCTGATCAGAGAGCTACCCACCAGTAGATGGTGAGCGCGCTCACTGGCACGATGCGGCCCATGGACGGCCTCATGCAGCAGACGCCCCTGACGATCGACTCCATCTTCCGGTACGTGGAGCGCCACCACGGGCACAAGCCGATCGTCACGAACTCCCCCACCGGCCCGGTCCGGACGACGTACGCCGAGTGGGCGGTGCGCACCCGCAAGCTCGGCGGGGTCCTGGACACCCTGGGCATCAGCGCGGACGGCCGGGTGGGCACCTTCGCCTGGAACTCCGCGCGGCACCTCGAGCTGTACTTCGCCGTCCCGAGCACCGGGCGCGTGCTGCACACGCTGAACATCCGGCTGTTCCCCGAGCAGCTGACCTACATCGCCAACCACGCCGAGGACGAGGCAGTCTTCGTCGACCGCACCGTCCTGCCGCTGTTCTGGCCGCTGGTGGACACCATGACCACCGTCCGGCACGTCGTGGTCATGGACGACGGCGGGGACAACGAGATCCCCGACGACCCCCGGGTCTCCCTCTACGAGGACCTGATCGCCGCCGCCGAGCCGATCGACTTCCGGGTCGAGGACGAGAACCGCGCGGCCAGCATGTGCTACACGTCGGGCACCACCGGGAACCCCAAGGGGGTCCTCTACAGCCACCGCTCGACCGTGCTGCACACCATGGCGGTGGTGCAGCCCAACGTGTTCTCGATGGGCGAGACCGACGTGGTCATGCCGGTCGTGCCGATGTTCCACGCCAACGCCTGGGGCCTGGCGCAGGCCGGCCCGTCGGTGGGTGCGGCGATGGTCTTCCCCGGCCCGATGATGCAGCCCAAGGCGCTCGCGGACCTGATCGTGGACGAGGGCGTCACCTTCACCGCCGGCGTCCCGACGATCTGGCAGGGCGTGCTGCCCGAGCTGGCCGGCCGCGAGCACCGGCTGCGCGACATCGGCTGCGGCGGGTCCGCGGTGCCCAAGGCGCTGTCAGAGGCCTACCGGGAGCAGATCGGGCTGCCGATCCTGCAGGCCTGGGGCATGACCGAGACCCACCCGGTGGCGACGGCCTCCCGGCTGCCGCGCGACCTCTTCGACGGCAGCGACGAGGACAAGGCGACCTGGCGGGCCCGGGCGGGCGTGCCGTTCATGGGCGTCGAGGTGCGCATCGTGGAGGCCGGCACCACCGACGAGCTGCCCTGGGACGACGTCGCCACCGGCGAGCTGCAGGTCCGCGGCTCGACCACGGCGGAGGACTACTACCGGCCCGACGCCGGGGTGGAGCTGTCCACCTCCGACGGCTGGATGAAGACCGGCGACGTGGCCGCGATCGACGCCCGCGGGTCGGTCCGCATCGCCGACCGCACCAAGGACCTGATCAAGTCCGGTGGTGAGTGGATCAGCTCGGTGGACCTGGAGAACGCGATCATGGCCCACCCGGCGGTCAAGGAGGCCGCCGTCATCGGCATCCCGGACCCCAAGTGGGACGAGCGGCCGCTGGCCTGCGTCGTCGTCCGGGAGGGCGAGACGCTGACCGCCGAGCAGGTCATCGAGCACCTGACCCCGCTGGTGGCCAAGTGGTGGCTCCCCTCGGCGGTGGAGTTCATCGACGAGGTGCCCAAGACCAGCGTCGGCAAGTTCTCCAAGAAGGACCTGCGCAGCCGGTTCGCGGACTACCAGCCCTCCTGACGGGACCGTGCGGGGGCGCAGGTCACAGCGCCCCCGCACGCCGGACCCCCGTCCTCCCCCGGGAGACCGCGGCGCCGCTGCCTGCCGTTCACCTCGTGCTGGTCCGCTGCCGGGGTGGACGACGAACGCCTGCTGGTGCTGCTGCCCACCTACGACGAACGCGAGTCGCTGCCACGGGTGGTGCGCCGCATCCGGGACGCCGTCCCGGGCGCCGACGTCCTCGTGGTCGACGACGCGTCCCCCGACGGGACCGGGGCGGTCGCCGACGGGCTGGCCCGCTTCGACCCCCGCGTGCACGTCCTGCACCGCGGCGCGAAGGCCGGCCTGGGCGCCGCCTACCTGGCCGGCTTCGCGTGGGGTCTGCAGCGGGGCTACGACGTCCTGGTCGAGATGGACGCCGACGGCTCCCACCAGCCCGAGGAGCTGCCCCGCCTCCTGGACGGGCTGACCGGTGCCGACGTGGTGCTGGGTTCGCGCTGGGTGCCCGGCGGCCGGGTGGTGGACTGGCCGCTGCACCGCCGGCTGCTGTCCCGGGGCGGCAGCGCCTACGCGCGGTGGGCGCTGGGCCTGCAGCTGCGCGACGTGACGGGCGGCTACCGGGCGTTCCGGCGGGAGGTGCTCGAGGAGCTGGACCTGACCCGGGTGGCCTCCCAGGGGTACTGCTTCCAGATCGACCTGGCGTGGCGGGCGCTGCGGGCGGGCTGCCGGGTGGCGGAGGTGCCGATCACCTTCGTCGAGCGCACCAGCGGCGCCTCCAAGATGAGCGGCTCGATCGTCGGTGAGTCCCTGGTCCGGGTGACCGGCTGGGCCGTGGCCGAGCGGACCGCCCAGCTGGCCCGGGTGCTGCGGGGCGAGCCGACGCGGGTCCGGCCGGTCCCGGTCCGGCACCGCCGGGCGGACCGGCTCGAGTTGGACGGCGCGGCCTGACCGCGGCCCCGGCCCGGGCCGCGCGGCGCCCGCGGGCGGCTGTCGGCACCGGCCCGCTGCTGCTGGCGGGCTGTCTCCTGCTGCCGTGGGTCGTCGCGCTGTCCTGCGCCCAGGCCGGCCTCACCCAGCTGGTGGACCTCCCGGACTGGTGGGGCGCCTGGCCGGTGCGCGCGCCCGGCGACCAGCTGGGCTGGCGGGTGACCGGGGTGCTGGCGACCACGGCCTGGACGGGCTGCTGGGGGGCGCTGCTGCTGCGCCTGGTGCGGGCCCGCCGCACCGGACGGGGTCCGGGCACCCGGGCCCTGCTCGCGCTGGCCGCCGGCTCGGCCGCGCCCTTCCTCACCGGCGGTCCGGTGGGCAGCCTGGACGTCAACAGCTACGCCGCGGTCGGCCGGCTGGCCCACCTGGGGCTGGACCCCTACCGGGTCTTCCCGATCGCCCTGGACGACGCGTTCGGCGCGGCGGTCGACCCGCTCTGGCGGCAGACACCGACGCCCTACGGACCGCTGCAGGTGGCCCTGTTCCGCGGGGTCGCCGAGCTGGCCGGCACCGACCAGCGACTGGCCGTGCTGCTGGTGCGCGCGGTGGCCGTGCTGGCACTGGTGGCGGCGGTCGCGCTGGTGGTGCGGGTCGCCGACCCCCGCGACCGGGCGCTGGCCGTCGCCCTGACCGCGGCCAACCCGCTGGTCGTGGTGCACGTCGTCGCCGGGGCCCACGTCGACGTGCTGATCGGGCTGGGTGCGGTCGCGGTCGTGCTGCTGGCCGGCCGCGGGTGGGTGGCCCCGGCGATGGCGGTCGCGGTGCTGCTCGCCTTCGTCAAGCTCCCCGGGGCCGTGCTGGCCGGGTACGTGCTGCTGCGCGTCGTGCGCACCCGGGGCCCCGTCGTCCCGACGGTCGTGTCCGCGCTGCTGACGACCGGGCTGGTGCTGGTGCTGCTCCCGCACCCGCTGGGCTGGGTGGAGGCCCTCGGCGTGCCCGGGCAGGTCCGCAACGGGACGGCGCCGAGCACCTGGCTGGCCTACGGACTGGCCGAGGTGGTGCCCCCCCTCGGGCTGGACGGCGCCCTGGGTGCAGCACGTCTGGTCGTCGCCGTGGTCGGGGTCGTCCTGGCCACCCTGGTGCTGTGGCGGGCGGCGGGCGCAGGCACCCGGCAGGCCACGGGTCTGGTCGGGGTGGCGCTGGTGCTCGTCGCGCTGAGCGGGCCCGCGCTCTACCCCTGGTACCTGGCCTGGGGCGCGCTGGCGGTCGCCGCGGGCGGCAGCACCCGGGCGCGCTGGGCGCTGGTCGCCCTCTCCGCGTACCTGACGCTGGCCGGCACCCTGACCGAGGGCCCGGTGGCGCAGCTGGTCTGTGCTGCCGCCGCCGCCGCTCTCGCCGCCGGCGCGGTCCGGTACACCCGCCCGGGGGTGCCGGCAGCGGTGCGGGCCTGACCCGATCGGGCCAGGTCGGGGCGTTCGGCTGGAGCGTGCGCCCCGGGCGGCCGACGACGAGGTCGTGACAGCGCTCGACAGCACACCCGGGACCGTCCGGGACCCGGACTGGCCGGCCGAGCTGGACCGGCTCGCCGCCCGACCGGAGACCCTGCAGCTGGTCTTCCAGCCCATCGTCGACGTCGCCCGCGGGGTGGTCGCCGGCTACGAGACCCTGGCCCGGTTCCAGGACGCCGACGGCGGTCCCAGCCCGGCCACCCCGGACCGCTGGTTCGCCGCGGCCGACGCCGCGGGGGTGGGGGCCCGGGTGGAGGCGCTCGTCGTCCGACGGTGCCTGGACCTGCGTGCGGACCTGCCGCCCAACTGCTTCCTCACCGTCAACGTCAGCCCGCACCTGCTCACCGAGCCCGAGCTGGCCGACCTGCTGCTGTCCGCCGGGGACCTGGCACCCCTGGTCCTGGAGCTCACCGAGCACCAGGACGTCGCCGACCTGCGGCCGCTGCTGGACGTGCAGGACCGGCTGCGCGACCGGGGCGCGCTGGTCGCCCTGGACGACGCCGGCTCCGGGTACTCGGGCCTCCAGCAGCTCACCGCCGTCCGCCCGCAGCTGATCAAGCTGGACCGGGCCCTGGTCGACGGCGCCGACCGCGACCCGGTGAAGCTGGCACTGGCCCAGCTGCTGGGCGAGTTCGGTGCCCGGATCGACGCCTGGCTGCTCGCCGAGGGCGTGGAGACGTGGGGCGAGATGGAGGCCTTCTCCCGGCTCGGTGTGCCGCTGGCCCAGGGGTACCTGCTGGGCCGCCCGGCGCCGCCGTGGTCCTCGCTGGACCCCGCGGTGGCCGCCCGGCTGCGCGAGGTGCACGTGCGTGGACGGCTGCGGGAGAACGTCGTCAGCCTCGTGGAGCCGGTCGAGCTGGTGCCGGTCGAGGGGGCTCCCACCGGCCGCGGCACCGCCGTCCGGGTCGACGCCCACGGCCACCCGGTCGCCCTGCTGCTCCCGTGGCGCCGCGACCAGGACCCCGGCGGGCACCGGTCGGCGCCGGTGTCGCTGCGGGTGCCGGCCTCCACCGGGACCGCCGAGCTGGCCCGCCGGGTCGCCACCCGACCCGAGGAGACCCGCTTCGACCCCGTCGTCTGCGTGGACGACGTCGGCGCGGTGGTCGGCCTGGTCCGCGTCGAGCACCTGCTCGCCCGGCTGGCCGAACAGCACGACGGCGACCCCGCCTGACCCCTGCACCGCCTGACCCAGACCCCCTCGTGGAGCCCACGCGAGACCAGCACGACCCGAGCACCGCGCCGCGGTGCCGACCCGAGGAGAACACCGTGAAGAGCTTCGCCTGTGGGGACGTCGTCCCCGGTTGCGGCCGTACGTTCAGCGCCGCCGACGAGGACGGCATCCTGGCCCAGGTCGCCGCGCACGCCGGCGCCGACCACGGCCTGACCGAGGTCCCGCCGGCCCTGGTCGCCCAGGTCCGGTCGCGGATCACCGTCGCCGGCTGAGTGGAGGGCGGGGGCGCAGGAGACCTGCGCCCCCGCCCTCCGCTCAGACCACGCGCGGGGCGTTGCCGGTCTCGCTGACCATCGGGCGGCCGGCGTCCTGCCACTCGCCCATGCCGCCGCCCACGTTGACGGCCTCGTAGCCGTTCTGGTTCAGCCAGGCGGCGACCGGGGCCGACCGGCCGCCACCACGGCAGGTCACGTACAGCGGGTCGCCCTCGGGCAGCTCGTCGAGCCGGGCCGGGACGTCGCCCATCGGGATGTGGGTGGCCCCGTCGATGTGCCCGGCGACCCACTCGTCGTCCTCGCGGACGTCGAGCACGACGGCGTCGGCGGGGACCTCGGCGGCGGGCACGGTCGGGACCTGCTGCGGCATCGTCACGCTCTCCATCGTGGCACGCGCCACCGACTGGGAGGATGGCCCACGATGACCCAGCTGCCGCCCGACCGGCCCGCGCCACCCGCCCCGCCCACCGCGGCGGCCCGGCTGCCGGCGTGGTCGCTGTCCCGCGACGCGATCGCGCTGTGGACCGTCGAGGGCGTGCTCGGGACCCTGTTCTGGGTCGCCGTGGTGACGGCGCTGGAGGTCCTCGCGCCCCTGCCCACCTGGCTGCGCGTGCTGCTGCCGGTGCTGGTGGCCGTCGACGCGGTGGTGATGATCGGGGTGCGCCCGCGGCTGCGGTACCGGGTGCACCGCTGGGAGGTCACCGACGAGGCGGTCTACACCCTCACCGGCTGGCTGTCCCGGACCTGGACGCTGGTGCCGGTCTCCCGGATCCAGACCGTCGACGTGACCCGCGGGGTGGTGCAGCAGCTGTTCGGGCTGGCCACCGTGGCGGTGATGACGGCGTCGTCCCAGGGCACCGTGCGGGTGCTGCACCTGGAGGCCGACGTGGCCACCCGGGTGGCCGACGACCTGGCCAGGCGGGCGGAGCGGGTGCGGGACGAGGCCACGTGAGCGGTCCCTGGGGTCAGCCGCAGCCGCAGCCGCACTCGCCGCAGGCGGACCCGGCGCACCCGCCGGCCGGCCGGCGCACGTCGTGGCGGGTCGTGCTGGTGCACACCGCGACCTTCCGGCAGGCCCGGTCGTTCGTCCCGGCCCTGCTGGGGCTGGGCGCCGTCGTCGGCACCCGGCTGGACGCCGGGCCGTGGACCGTCGTGGCCCTCGTGGTCGGGGTGACGCTGGCGTCCCTGGGGTTCGCCGCGCTGTCGTGGTGGCGGTTCAGCTACGCCGACGGCGAGACGGCGATGGTGGTGACCCGCGGCCTGCTGTCCCGCTCGGTGCGCACGGTGCCCAACGACCGGGTGCGCGGCGTGGAGGTCGAGGCGCCCGCGCTGCACCGGGTCTTCGGGCTGGTCCGGGTGCGGGTGGACGCGGCCGCCGGTGCGGTCTCCAACGACGAGGAGGAGCTGGTCGTCGACGGGCTGACCCCCGCCGAGGCCGACCGGCTGCGCACCCACCTGCTCACCCGGCGGGCGCCGGACGTGCCGGCCGAGGCGTTCGAGCCCGAGCCGGTGGAGGAGGAGTTCGCCCGCTTCGACAACCGCTGGCTGCTCTACGCCCCGCTGGTGGGGAGCTACCTGGCCGTGCCGCTGGCCGCCGTCGGCGCGCTGTTCCGGCTGACCGACGAGCTGCCCGACCGGTGGCGGCCGGAGCTGGACCGGCCCGACCTCGCCGACGGCACGGTCGTCGTCCTGGTGGTCGTGGCGGCGGCCCTGCTGCTGGTCGTCGGGGCCGTGGTGGGCAGCGCGCTGGTGAACTGGCGGTTCCGGCTGGTCCGCCGCGGCGGGTCGCTGGTCGCCGTCCGCGGCCTGGTGACCCGGCGGCACACCGAGCTGGAGGTCGACCGGATCCGCGGGGCGGCGGTGTCCGAGGGCCTGGGCATGCGGTGCGTGCGGGCCGCTCGGGCCACGGCCCTGGTCACCGGACTGGGCGATGCGACCCGGCGCGGTCAGCTGCTGCCGCTGGGCCCCCGCGAGGAGGCCTGGGCGCTGGCCCTGCGCCTGGTCGAGGACCCCGGCCCGCTGCGCGCGCACCCGCCGGCCGCGCGCCGGCGCCGGGTGGTGCGGGCGGTCGCCGGCGGGGTCGTGGTCACCGCGGGCGGGGTGCTGCTGCTGGCGCTGACCGGGCAGTGGTGGCTGCTGGCCGTCGGGGTCGTGCTGGCCGTGCTCGGCGTCCCGCTGGGCCTGGGGCGGTACGCGGCCCTGGGGCACGCGGCCGGGCCCCGGTCGTTCACCGTGCGCTCGGGCTGGCTGGTGCGTGAGCAGGTGGTGCTGCAGCGGCGGGCCGTCGTCGGCTGGCAGGTCCGGCAGTCGTTCTTCCAGCGGCGGCAGGGGCTGGCCACCGTGGTGGCGGCGGTCGGCGCCGGCAGCGGTGGCTACCAGGCGCTGGACGTCGCCGCCGCCGACGCCGCGCCCTTCGCGGCCGCGGCATCGGGCCGCTGGGCCGCGACGCTCAGCGACCCCGGCTGAACGACCGCTGCACCGGCACCGCGACGGCGGCCACGAGCACGCCGGCCGAGGGGCCGCCCGAGGTGGGGCGCGGCAGCCACTTCAGGAGGCGTCGAGGACCTCGCGCAGGTGGGCCATCGGGTCGCCCTCGACCGCCCCGTCGACCAGGTCGTCCAGCCACACCCGGAAGGCCGCGGTGCTGCGGGCCACGGTGAGCCGCACCCGCCAGTCGACGGTGCCCCCGGTGCGGTCCACCAGCGCTGCGGCGACCACGCGCTCCCGGTCTCCCAGGCGCATCAGCGGGTGCGCCCGGGCCGCCGGGGCCTGCCGCAGCACCCGGAACAGCCCGGCCGCCCGCTGGTCGTCGGCCACCAGCTCGGCGCCCACCACCAGCAGGGCCGCGTGCAGGGCCGCGGTGTCCGAGACCCCGGCCGGGGTCGCCGCGAGCTCGGCCTGCACCCGGTCGGCGAGAACCCGGGCCGGCTCGGTGAGCACGTCGTCCTTGGTCGGGAAGTAGCGGAAGAACGTGCGCGGGGCGATGCCCGCGGCGGTGCAGACCTCGGCCACCGTCACCTCGTCGTAGCCGCGCTCGGCGAACAGGCCGAAGGCCACGTCGACCACCCGGGCCCGACTGTCGGCCCGCTTGCGCTCCCGCAGCCCGTCCACGTCGTCCTCTCTCCGCTGTGGTGCACCCGACCCGGTGTACGGGACGACGAAGTGGCACACTCTGCCTCGTGGCACAGTCTGCCACTTCCTGTCCTGGCCAGTACACCGTCGTGCCGCGGGACCACGATCCGTTGGAGGACCCCGTGTCCGGAGCCACCCGCACCGCCGCAGCGCCCGCCGCTGCCGCCGAGCCCGACGAGGGCTGGACGGCGCCACAGGTCACGGCGCTGTCCGTCGTCGCCGTCCTGGGCGTCATCGTCGCACTCACCACCTCACTGCTGGTCCCCGTGCTGCCCCAGCTGTCCGCGCAACTGGGGCCCGACACGCCCTGGCTGCTGACCGTCACGCTGCTGGTCGGCGCCGTCGCCGTCCCCGTGTTCGGCCGGCTGGCCGACCTCTACGGCAAGCGGCTGATGCTGGTCGTCGCCGCCGTCGCGCTGACCGTGGGCTCGGTGGTCTGCGCCCTGTCGGACACCCTGGCCTGGCTGATCGTCGGCCGCGGCATCACCGGCCTGGCCACCGCGGCCATCCCGCTGGGCATCAGCCTGATCGGCACCGTGCTGCCGCCGAAGCGGGCCGGCACCGGGATCGCCCTGGTCAGCGCGACGCTGGGCATCGGCGGCGCGCTGGGCCTGCCGCTGGCCGCCTTCATCGCCGAGCACACCGACTACCACGTGCTCTTCTGGATCTGCGCCGTCGGCGGGCTGGTCGCGGTCGTCGGCATCCTGACCGTGCTGCGCGAGGTCCGCACCGAGACGCGCGGCCGGATGGACCTGCCGGGCTCGGTCCTGCTGGCCGCCGCCCTGGTGTCCCTGCTGCTGCCGCTGGCCCAGGCCTCCCGCTGGGGCTGGTCGGACCCGAAGACGATCGGGCTGCTGGTGCTGGCCGCCGTCCTGCTGGTGGTCTTCGTCCTGGTCGAGCGACGGACGGCGTCCCCGCTGGTGGACATGGTCACCAACGCCCGCCCGGCGCTGCTGCTGACCAACGTCGCCTCGGTCTGCGTGGGCTTCGCGCTGTTCGCCAGCCTCATCGGGACGGCGTCCTACGTGCAGGCACCGGAGGCCTCGGGGTACGGCTTCGGCTCCTCGGTGCTGGTCAGCGGCCTGTGCCTGCTGCCCAGCGGCATCGCGATGATCCTGCTGTCCCCGGTGTCGGCGAAGCTGTCGGTGCGGTTCGGCCCCAAGGTCACCCTGGCGCTGGGCTCGGGCGTCATCGCGGTCGGCTTCCTGGGCCGCATCCTGTTCACCGGCTCGTTGTGGGAGGTCGTGGTCTTCACGACCGTCGCCGGTGCCGGCACCGGCATCGCCTACGCCGCCATGCCCAGCCTGGTGCTGCGGGCGGCGCCGAGCTCCGAGTTGGCCGCCGCCAACGGGCTGAACACGCTGGCCCGGTCGGTGGGCAGCTCGCTGGCCAGCGCCATCGGCGGCACCCTGCTGGCCGCCTCCACCCTCACCCTCGGGACGACGGTGCTGCCCTCGCTGACCGCCTACCGGGTGTTGTTCGCCGCCTGCGCGGGCGCCGCGGTGCTCGGTGCGGTCATCGCACTGCTCATCCCGGCGGCGACCCCGGCGGAGCGGGAGGCCGCGCCCGCCTGAGCCGGGGTCAGGCCAGCCGGGAGACCAGTCCGCGGGCGGCGGCGGGGTGGTCCCCGGCGAGGAGGCCGGCGGCGGCCAGCACGTACCGGTCGTCGACGGCGACCTCGGTGCCGGTGAGGACGCCGCCGGCGCCGCCGCGGTCCCCGGCCAGCCGGGCCACGACGGCGTTCCGGGCGGTGCGGTCGGCGTGCCGGAAGACGCCGCCGGACAGCACCACCAGACCCACCCCGCGGGCACTGGCACCGCCCGGGCCGTAGGCGGCCTCGGCCCGCAGGTGCCGGCGCAGCGCGACGGTGGCCGCCGCCTCGCCCAGGGCCAGCGCGCCGTCGGCCAGCGGCGGCAGGCCCTCGGCCCGGGCGGCGGCGCGCAGGTCGGCGACGGCGTGGTGCACGCCGAGGTCGCCCTCGACGGTCCGCCGGTGCGCGGGGACGCCGACGGCCTCCCGGCGCAGCGCGGCCTGCTCGGGGTCCAGGTCGGGCACGCAGTAGACGTCGGTGGTGGCCCCACCGACGTCGAGCACCACCACCCCGGGGACGTCGGCCTCGGCACGCAGCCCGGCCAGCACGACGACGCCGTCGAGCACCGCGTCGGGGGTGACGGCGCGGACCCACTGGCGCAGGCGCGGGTCGGTGGACAGCCGGTCCCCGCCGATGACGTGCTCGAGGAAGACCGCCCGGATGCCGGCTCGGGCCTCGTCGGGCGCGAGCTCGCCGATGTCGGGCAGCACGTTGGCGCAGACCGTCACCGGGTGGCCGCCGGCGCGCAGCACCGCGGCCACCTCGGCCGCGACGTGCGCGTTCCCGGCCAGCACGACCGGTACGGACCCGTCCGCTCCGGCCAGCGCGCCGGCGTTGTGGGTGAGCACCGCGGTGTCGCCGCCGTCGGTGCCCCCCACCAGCAGCACCACGTCGGGACGGGCCGCGGCGAGGGCGGCGAGCGCGGCGTCGTCCAGCCGCCCCGCGGCGACGTGCACGACCCGTGCGCCGGCGGACAGCGCGGCGCGGTGCCCGGCCTCGGCGCTGATGAGCTGCTCGTAGCCGACGACGGCCAGCCGCAGCCCGCCCCCGGCGCTGGAGCAGGCCCGCACCGGCACACCGCCGAACCCGGCGGTCGCCGCCAGCACCCCGCGGACGACGTCGTCGAGCGTGGTGGGCGCCTGCGCGGTCGCCAGCAGCTCCCCGGTGGCGACGTCGACCAGCGCGGCCTTGGTGTACGTCGAGCCGATGTCGACGCAGGCCACGGTGCTCACCCCCGGAACCCAACCAGCCCCGCCCTCCGACCGGAGGACGGGGCAGGTGAGGCGCTGGAACGGCCCCGGTGCAGGGACCCGCGACGTGCGGAGCGCGTCGTGGGGCACCGGGGCCCTTCTTCAGTGCGGGGTGGCCTTCTCGGCGCCGATCCCGGTCAGGGAGCGGACCTCGAGCTCGGCGTACTTGTCGACGTCCGGCTTCTCCTTGCTGAGCATCGTGCCCAGCCAGCCCAGGAAGAAGGCCAGCGGGATCGAGACCAGGCCCGGGTTGTTCAGCGGGAACCAGGAGAAGTCGACGTCCTGGACGAGCGACGTGGACTTGCCCGTGGCGGGGTTGATCGCGCCGCCGGAGACGACCGGGGAGAAGAGGATCGTCACCAGGCAGGAGATCAGCCCGCCGTAGATCGACCACAGCGCGCCCTGGGTGGTGAAGCGCTTCCAGAACAGCGTGTAGAGGATCGTCGGCAGGTTCGCCGAGGCGGCGACGGCGAAGGCCAGCGCCACCAGGAAGGCGATGTTGAGCCCGGCCTGCAGCGCCAGGATGCCCAGCCCGATGGCGACCGCACCGATGACCACCGAGGTGATCCGGGCGACCCGGACCTCCTGCTTGCCGTCGGCCGCGCCCTTCTTGATCACCGAGTTGTAGACGTCGTGGGCGAAGGACGCCGACGCGGTGATCGTGAGCCCGGCGACGACGGCCAGGATCGTGGCGAAGGCGACGCCGGCGATGATGCCCAGCAGCACGGTGCCGCCGAGCTCGAAGGCCAGCAGCGGTGCCGCGGAGTTGACCGCGCCGGGGGCGGCGAGGATCTCGTCGGCCCCGACCAGGGCACCGGCGCCGTAGCCGATGACCAGGCTGAACAGGTAGAAGAACCCGATCAGCCAGATCGCCCAGACCACGGACTTCCGGGCGTCCTTGGCGGTGGGCACCGTGTAGAAGCGCATCAGGACGTGCGGCAGGCCGGCCGTGCCGAGCACCAGGGCCAGGCCCAGGGACACGAAGTCCAGCTTGGAGGTGCCGGTGGCGCCGTACTGGCCCATCGGGGAGAGCACGTCGCGCGGGGTGGCCTGCTGGGCCGCGGTGTCGGCGGCCCCGCCGAGCAGCGAGGACAGGTTGAACCCGTACTTCCCGAGCACCCACACGGTCATCACGAACGCGCCGATGATCAGCAGGGTTGCCTTGATCAGCTGCACGTAGGTGGTGCCGCGCATGCCGCCGACGAGCACGTAGAAGATCATCAACGCGCCGACGACGACGACGGTGAGGGCCTGGGCGGCCTCGCCGCTGACCCCCAGCAGCAGGGTGACCAGTCCGCCGGCGCCGGCCATCTGGGCGAGCAGGTAGAACAGCGAGACGGTCAGCGTGGACAGCGCCGCCGCCGTCCGGACCGGGCCCTGCCGCATCCGGAAGGCCAGGACGTCGGCCATGGTGAACCGGGCGGTGTTGCGCAGCAGCTCGGCGACCAGCAGCAGCGCGACGAGCCACGCCACCAGGAACCCGATGGAGTAGAGGAAGCCGTCGTAGCCGTAGACGGCGATGGCGCCGGCGATGCCCAGGAACGACGCGGCGGACAGGTAGTCACCGGCGATGGCCAGGCCGTTCTGGGTGCCGGAGATGTTGCGCCCGGCGGCGTAGAAGTCGGCGGCGCTGGCGTTGGTGCGGCTGGCCCGGAAGGTGATGACCAACGTG
The DNA here is from genome assembly GCF_979256525.1 of Klenkia sp. AC732. NCBI lineage: Bacteria > Bacillati > Actinomycetota > Actinomycetes > Geodermatophilales > Geodermatophilaceae > Klenkia > Klenkia sp. AC732. The sequence goes on from NZ_CEEDOS010000027.1 coordinate 49,888, forward strand.
ATCAGGACGAAGACGCCGAAGATCGAGATGTTGATGACGGGGTTGCCGATGGTCACTGCTGCTCCCCCGGGAGGAACTGGTGGGCCTCGAGCCGCTCGCGCATCTCGTCGGCCACCGGGTCGGTCTGGCGGGCCGAGTAGGCGACGTAGAGCTGGGTGATGAGGAAGGTCGTCACGAACTGGCCCAGGCCCAGCAGGATGCCGAGGTTGACGTTGCCGAACACGTGGGTGTTCATCAGGTCGACCGCGTAGGTGCTCAGCAGCACGTAGGCCAGGTACCAGGTCAGGAAGGCCACGGTCATCGGGACCGCGAAGCGGCGGAAGCGCCGCTTGAGCTCGGTGAACTCCGGGGAGTCCTGGGCCTGCCGGTACTCCTCGGGGGTGAGCAGCCGGCGTTCGGGTTCGGTCACGGGGTGGCACCTCGCTGTGGGTCCGCTGTGTGGGTGCGCTCACACTAAGGGGTGCCGGTGACGTTCCGGAGTGACCCGGCCCCCGGCGCACCGCAGACGTCACCCGGTGGCAACGCGGGAGGAACGCGGCGGCGGTTGCATGGCTCATGGCCCCGTCCAGGACTGCCCCCTCCCCCGGCTCCACCGGCTGGTTCCCGGTCGCCCGCGCGGCCGACGTCGGCTCCGCACCGCGCGCGGTGGGTGCCGGCGGCCGGCCCTTCGTCGTCGTCCGGTTGCGGCCCGGCGCCGAGGTGACCGCGCTGTCGGCCCGCTGCCCGCACCGCCTGGTGCCGCTCACCACCGGCACCGTCGTCGACGGGCGGCTGCAGTGCGCCTCGCACGGCTGGCAGTTCAACGCCGAGGGCCGCTGCGTGGACATCCCCTCGCTGGGCGCCGAGGGCACCCCACCGCCCCGGGCCGACCTGTCCACCCCGTGGGCGGTGGAGGAGCGGGACGGCTGGGTGTGGATCGCCCCGGAGCGGACGCTGCACCACCGGCCGCCGCGCGCGGTCGCGGGGACGTCGGCCGAGCCGGTGCCCGCCCTCCCGGAGCCGGCCGGCCCGGTGCTGGACAACCTGGACCCGGCCCTGGAGCACGCCTGGCACCCGGTCGCGCTGTCCGACGAGCTCCGGGACGGCGGCTGGCTCGCCGTCCGACTGCTGGGGCGGACCCGGACCCTGGAGCGCCGGGGCGGGGTGCTGACGGTCGACCCGCCCGCGTGGGGGGTGCGCGAGCGGCACGGCGTCGTCCAGGTCGCCCCGCAGGAGCCCCGGGGCGCCGACCTGGAGGTGCCCGGCGAGGACGCCCGATCGCGCTCGGCCTGGCTCCCCCCGGTCCGCACCAGCGCGCCGGCCGCGCCGCTGCTCGACGTCCTGCTCGACGCCGCCCACGCCCCGTTCGCGCACGGCGCCGGGGCCCGCGAGGTCGCCGTCGCCGAGGTCCGGGTCGAGCACGGCGGCTTCTCCGGGGTGCGGGACGACGGGGTGGACCGGTGCACGGTCGTCCTGCGCCCGCCGTTCCAGCTGCTGGTGCGCCGCGTGGCCCCCGACGGTGCGACGACGACGCTGCTGGTGCTGCTGACGCCCGAGGACGCCGACTCCACCCGGGTGTGGACCCGGGTGCTGCTGGGCGGCCCGCAGCGGCCGACCCGCACCGCGGTGGCCACGGAGGCAGCGCGACAGCAGACGCTGCTGGCCGAGGACCTGGCCCTGCTGGAGCTCTCCGGCAGCCCGGGGCTGCCCCTGACCCCACGCGACGAGCTGCACGTGCCCGCGGACCGGCTCGGCGTCGCCCTGCGGCGGGCGTTGGGCGACTTCGTGGTGGCCGCCCGCGCCCCGCTCCGGGAGGAGGGCCGGGAGGAGGGCCGGGAGGAGGGCGACGTGGCCGCCTGAGACCGACCGTCGGGGCCGGGTGCACGATCGGGGACGTGAGCGACGTCTTCGAGCGGGGCACCGACGGGCCCAAGGTCATCGTGGTGGGCGTCGACGGGTCCGACACCTCGCTGCGGGCGGCCAGCTACGCGGCCGGGCTGGCCCGCCGCCAGCACTCCCGGCTGGTGGTCGTGCACGTGCGCACCGGCTTCCCGCCGATGGCCGGGTTGGTGCCCGGGTCGGCCGCGGTGGCCGCCGAGACGGCGACCGAGGTGTCCGCGGAGCTGGAGCGGATGGTCGTGGACGGGGCCGCGCACATCGGCATCCCGGTCGAGTTCCACTCGGTGCGCGGGGACCCGTTCGCCGAGCTGACCCGGCTCGCGGACTCCCTGCTCGCCGACGCCGTCGTCGTGGGCGCCTCGGAGCAGGCCGGGCACCGGCTGGTCGGCTCGATCGCCGTCCGCCTGGTGCGGTCGGGCCGGTGGCCGGTGACCGTCGTCCCCTGAGCCGGGGGCACCGGGCCGTCACCGGCCGGCAGGCCGCTGGCCACCGCCCCGTCCCCGGCGGGTGGGAGGATCGGTCGCGTGCAACGGACCACGCCCAGACCCGGCGCCTTCCTCGAGCTCGACCAGCTCGCCGACCGGACCTTCGACGGCGTCCTCCTGGACATGGACGGGACGCTGATCGACTCCATGGGCGGGTCGATGCGCGCCTGGCGCACGTGGGCCGCCGAGCACGACGTGGACCCGGCGGCGCTGACCGCGCTGGGCGGCCGCCCGGCCAGCCAGATCGTCGCCTCGCTGCTGCCCGCCGACCGGGTGGCGGCCGGGCTGGCGCGCATCCACGAGCTGGAGGTCGCCGAGGCCCTCGCCGGCATCGCCGTGCTGCCCGGGGTGCTGGAGGCCTTCACCGCGCTCCCGGCGAACCGGGTCGCGATCGTGACCTCCTGCACCGGTCCGCTGCTGGAGGCGCGACTGACCGGGTCCGGGCTGCGCCGCCCGCGCGAGGTGGTCTGCGTGGACGACCTGACCAACGGCAAGCCCGCGCCCGACCCGTTCCTGCTGGGCGCGCACCGCATCGGCGTCGACCCGCACCGGTGCCTCGTCGTCGAGGACGCCCCGGCCGGACTGGCCGCCGGGCGGGCCGCCGGCTGCGCCACCCTGGCCGTGGGCGACACCCACCACCACAGCGAGCTCGAGGCGGACGGCTACGCCCCGGACCTGGGCCACGTCCGGTTCGGCAGCACGCCGGCGGGGATCACCGTCACCGCTCGCTGATCCCCACGCGGGGCGTCGACGAGAAGGTCACCGGCCATTCGGTGTCGACACGTCACCATGGCGACAGGAATGGTCGATGACCATTCCTGGGATCCTTTCCAGGAATTGTTCGACTCGAGTGGATTACTCGTGTCAGCAGTCGTAACCAGGGGCGTCGCTGCAGGTCAGGGCGGCGCGACCCCTCCCCTCGCGGCGTGCGGGTCGCTCATCCCCCGCGTTCCCCGCTCCGAGGAGTCCCCCGTGTCCGACAACCAGAAGCCCTCCGTTCTCACCGGTTGGTTCGCCGACCGGCCCGTCCGCACCAAGGTCCTCGGGGCGGTGGGGGTGGCCGCGGTGGCCGCGACCGCGATCGGGGTCCTCGGACTCGTGGCGCTGTCCTCGAACGCCGAGCGGAGCGAGACGGTGATCACCGAGAACGTCGCCAAGCTGGAGCAGCTGAGCACCATCCGCGACGACCTGCGCGAGCTGCGGATCGCCGTCCGGGACTCCCTCATCGCCCCCGACGCCGCCGCCCGCGAGACCGCGCTGTCCACGATCGACGACAGGCTGGCCACCGCGCGGACCGACATCGGTGTCTACGCCGCCGGGACCGGCGGTCAGCAGGCCACCCTGGTGCAGGACCTGGGCGCGAAGGTCGACGAGTGGGAGGCCTTCCACACCTCGACCCTGCTGCCCCTGGAGCGCACCTCGGACAACGCCGCCTGGGTCGCCGCCAACGACAGCCAGCGGCTGCTCCCCGAGGCCATGGAGATCGCCGTCTCGCTGGGCGACCTCGACGAGGCCGCCAGCAACGCCGCCATCGCCGACATGCAGTCCTCGGCCGCCACCGCCCGCACCACCTCGATCGCCGTGCTCGTCGGCGGGCTGGCCGCGGCCCTGGCGATCGCCTGGTTCGTGGCCGGTGGCATCGCCGGCGGGGTCCGGAAGGTGCAGGTCATGGCCCAGGCCCTCGCCGACGGCGACCTGACCAAGACCACCGGGCTCACCAGCGCCGACGAGATCGGCCAGATGGGCCGCGCGCTGGACGGCGCCGTCGCCGACCTGCGCACCCTGATGGCCTCCGTCGTCTCCTCCGCCGACGCGGTCGCTGCCTCCAGCGAGGAGCTGTCGGCGTCCTCGGCGCAGATCTCGGCGTCGGCGGAGGAGACCGCGGTCCAGTCCGGCGTCGTGTCCGGAGCGGCCGACGAGGTGTCCCGCAGCGTGGCCACCGTCGCCGCCGGTGCCGAGGAGATGAGCGCGTCGATCCGGGAGATCGCGCAGAGCGCCAACGAGGCGGTCCGGGTCGCCGGCACCGCGGTGACCGAGGCCGAGGCCACGAACGCCACCATCACCAAGCTGGGGCTGTCGTCGAAGGAGATCGGCGACGTCGTCAAGGTCATCACCTCCATCGCCGAGCAGACCAACCTGCTGGCCCTCAACGCCACCATCGAGGCCGCCCGCGCCGGCGAGGCAGGCAAGGGCTTCGCCGTGGTCGCCAACGAGGTCAAGGAACTGGCCCAGGAGACCGCTCGCGCCACCGAGGACATCGCCCGCCGGGTGGAGGCCATCCAGGCCGACACCGGAGGCGCCGTCGCCGCGATCGGCCGGATCGGTGAGGTCATCGGCCAGATCAACGACTACCAGATGACCATCGCCTCAGCCGTGGAGGAGCAGACCGCCACGACCAACGAGATGTCCCGCAGCGTGGCCGAGGCGGCGGGCGGCACCACCGAGATCGCCGCCAACATCACCGGTGTCTCCACCGCGGCCGGCACCACCACCGAGGCACTGGGCCAGACCCGGGTGGCCGTGGACGAGCTGTCCCGGATGGCCGCCGACCTGCGCACCACCGTCGGCCGCTTCACCTACTGACCCCGGAGGGGGCCCGGCAGCTCGTGGCACGCACCGGCCGCACGTGCCAACCTGGACGCGTGGTCGTGTTGTCAGAGCTGCCGGGCCGCCCCTGCCCCATCGCCGCGGCCCTCGAGGTGGTCGGGGACCGGTGGGCGCTGCTGGCGGTGCGCGAGGTGCACCTGGGCGCACACCGCTTCTCCGACGTCCTGGCCGGCACCGGCGCACCGCGCGACCGGCTCGCCGCCCGGCTCAAGGACCTGGTGGCCGCCGGGGTGCTGGAACGCCGGCCCTACCAGGACTCCCCGCCACGCTCGGACTACCACCTGACCGAGGCCGGGCAGGACCTCGTGCCGGTGCTGGGCGCCCTCAAGGCGTGGGGACGGCGGTGGGCCGTGGACGAGCCCGCCGCCGAGGAGGAGCTCAGCCCTCGTTGACCCGCAGCCGGTCGAGCAGACCGGTGACCTCCAACGGGCCGGTGACCACCCGGTGCGTGGCGACGATGCGCAGCTGCTTGCCCGCCGCGTCCGCGGCCTTGCTCACCTCGACCAGCGCGGTGATCCCGGCCGACCCGAAGAAGTCCACGTCGTCGAGGTCGACGGTGAGCCGCGCCGGGGCGTCGCCGAGCGCGGTCAGCAGCTGGCGGGGTAACCGCGGGTTGGAGTAGTTGTCCAGCACCCCGGAGACCGCGACGCGCAGGTCGCCCGCGGTGTCGGGCTCCCCGACGGTCAGCTGGAACGGCCGTCGGCCCTCGTCGGCGGGGTCGGTCGTCGTGCTGTTGATGATGTCCTCGTTCCAGCGCTGGTCAGGCCTCGGAGAGCGTGACACCGGTCGTGGCGGTCCGCACCCGCAGACCTCCCCCCGGGGGCGGACCCCACCTCGTCCCGGGGGACGACGACAGGGCCCGCCGGGCTGCCTAGGGTCGGGGCGTGGAGCGGCAGCCGGTGGTGGAGCGCGTCTCGCGCCGACTGCGCGCGCACCCCTTCGCGGTCGACGCGGTCGTCGCCGGGCTGCTGGTCCTCGTCTGCCTGGCCCTGGAGACCTCCACCTACCCCTCCCAGCCCGGGACGGCGGTACTGGTCTCCCTGGCGTTGCTGGTCCCGCTGGCCTGGCGCCGCACGTCGACGGTGCGCGCGGCCGTCGCGGTGCTGGGCGCGGGCCTGGTCGAGGTGGTCCTGGTCAGCGACTTCCTGCTGGCGAACGTGGCTGTCCCGGTCATGGTCCACGCCCTGGCCGCCTACGCCCCGCGACCCTGGCGCAAGGCGGGCCTGGTGCTCGGACTGCTCGGCGCACTGCTGGCCGCCTTCCGCTACTTCGGCGGCGTCTACATCGGCAGCAGCACCGACCTGATCCGGGGGACGGTGTTCTCCGCCGTGGCGATCGGGGTGCTGGTGCTGGCCACCTGGGCGCTCGGCGACCTCAAGCGGTCCCGGCTGCAGCGCGAGCAGGCCCTGCGCGAGCGGGCCGACCTGCTGGAGCTGGAGCGCGACCAGGAGATGCGCCTGGCCGCCGGGGCCGAGCGGGCCCGGATCGCCCGGGAGATGCACGACGTCGTCGCGCACTCGCTGTCGGTGGTCATCGCCCAGGCCGACGGCGGTCGGTACGCCGGGCGCACCGACCCGGCGGCGGCCACCGGCGCGCTGGAGCAGATCGCAGCCACCGGGCGGCAGGCGCTGACCGACATGCGGTCGCTGCTGGGCGTGCTGCGCGAGGACGGCGTCCAGGAGTTCGCCCCGCAGCCCGACGTCGCGGCGATCCCCGGGCTGGTGGAGGACGTGCGGCGCAGCGGGTTGGACGTCGACCTGATCACCGAGGGCCAGCCGGTCGAGCTGGCCGCCGGGTCCCAGCTGGCGGCCTACCGGATCGTCCAGGAGTCGCTGACCAACGTGCTCAAGCACGCCGGGCCGGCCAGCCGGGCCTGGGTGCGGCTGCAGTGGCGGGCCCAGGCCCTGGAGCTGTCGGTCCTGGACGACGGCCGCGGGGCCTCCGCGGCGACGGACGGCGCCGGGCACGGCGTGCTCGGCATGCGCGAGCGCGCCCAGCTGCACGGCGGGCGGCTGGAGGCCGGCCCCCGGCACGGCGGCGGGTTCGGGGTGCACGCGGTGCTGCCCTACCGTCAGGCCCGATGACGAGCACCCAGCCTATCCGCGTCGTCCTCGTCGACGACCAGCAGATGGTGCGGGCCGGGTTCCGGATGGTCATCGACTCCCAGCCCGACCTGACGGTCGTGGGCGAGGCCGGGGACGGCTCGCAGGTGGTCGACGTGCTGCGCCGCACCCCGGCCGACGTCGTCCTGATGGACGTCCGGATGCCCGGCACGGACGGCATCGAGGCCACCCGCGCGGTGACGGCGCTGCCCGACCCGCCCCGGGTGGTGGTGCTGACCACCTTCGACCTCGACGAGTACGTGGTGGCTGCGATCGGGGCCGGGGCCAGCGGCTTCCTGCTCAAGGACGCCGCCCCGGAGGAGATGCTGGCCGCGGTCCGCACGGTGCACGCGGGGGACTCCGTCATCGCGGCCAGCTCGACCCGACGGCTGCTGCAGCACGTGGCCCCGCTGCTGCGCGAGGAGCGCAGCGCCGGCCCGCAGGGGCCCGAGCCGGCCCTGGCCGAGCTGACCCCGCGCGAGCGGGAGGTGCTGGTGCAGATGGCCTACGGCGCGTCGAACACCGAGATCGCCACCGGCCTGTTCGTCAGCGAGGCCACGGTGAAGACCCACGTCGGCCGGGTGCTGGCCAAGACCGGCTCGCGCGACCGGGTGCAGGCCGTGGTGCTCGCGTTCCGGTCCGGGCTGGTCCGTCCCGACGACCTGCTGCGGGACGCCGCACACTGAGCCGGTGCGGGAGTCCCGGGTCGTCGCCGCGCACCGCGCCGACCTGCTGACCACCGCCTTCCTGCTCGAGGCCGGCGGGGGGGACGAGGCTGCCGCCGAGGACCGGGTCGACCGGGCCCTGGCCCGGCTGCCCGCCGACGCCGATCGCACCGCGGCACTGCGTGCCCTGCTCCGCACCCGCCGGACCCGCAGCGCACTGGCCGGCGAGCCGGCCGCCCCGTGGTGGGTGTCCCCCGCCGACCTGGCTGCCGCGCGCACGACCGCGGTCGCACTCGGTGGCCTGTCCGACGCCGACCGGGCCGCGGTCGTGCTCGCCGACCACGAGGACCTCGACCCGGCCGGGCTGGTGCCCGGCCCGGTCGACGAGCGGCTGGCCCGGGCGCGGGCGGCCCTCGGCGGGGACGCACGGGCCGGGCTCGCGCGGCTGGCCGGTACCCGCCGTCCCCCCGCCCGCGACGACGACGAGGCGGTGGCCGCCGTTCGCGGGCTGCGCCGGCGGCGGCTGCTGCGACCGGTCGCCGTGCTGGCGGTGCTCGCCGTCCTGGCCGTGCTGCTGCCCGGGGCCCTGCAGCGGATCGGCGGTCCGGCCGCGGAGCGGCCCGGTCCCTCGGCACCGCTGGCCGGGCCGGCGCGCGGCTCGCTGGCCGGCGACGACGACCTGCTCGCCGCCCTCCGCGACGCCGCGGGCACCGACGCGCTGACCGACCGCCGGGTGGTCTTCGCCGGGGACCTGCTGGACCGGCGGTGGGTGCTGGTCGTCGGCACGGACGGCGGCACCGACGGCGGCACCGACGGCGACCCCTCCGGCGGGGACCTGCTCGGCCTGTGGTCGACCGGCCCGGCCGGCGCCGGCCCCGCGGAGCTGACACCGGCCAACCGCCCGGTCGTGCTGCGTCCCGACCAGCCCGCCGCGCTGCTGGAGGGCACCGCCCTGGTGGTCGTGGCCGGCCGGGAGGAGGGCGTGCGGGTCTCCCCCGGCCAGCTGGTGGGCCCGGCGGGGAGCGTGCAGCGGGTCTACGCCGCGCAGCCGGTGGCCGACGGGGTGGCCGCCGTCGCGATCGCGACGCCGGACACCTCGGGCCGGGCGGTCCGGGTGCAGGTGGCCCGGACCGGGACGACGAGCCCGCTGACCCTGACCCCGGTGCCCGTGACCCTCGCCGACCGCCCGGTCGCGCGGCCGGCGCTGCCCACCGCCGTCCCGGTCCGGCCGACCGGCGTCCCCGACCCCGACGCCGTGGCGGCCGCCCTGCTGTCGGTCACCGTGCCGACCGGTCTGGACCCCGCCCCGCTCACCCCGGCGCTGCTGTGGGCCGGAGCGGTGCCCGGGCCCTCCGGCCGGGTCGTGCAGGGCGTCGTCCTGGCGGTGACCGTGCCCGGGGGCGCCGTCGTGGTGAGCACCGCGGTGGCCGGCCGGCGTGCCGACGGCACGCTGCAGCAGGTGGGGTGCGGCATGCAGACGTGGCCGGCCGGCACCCCGGTCGCGGGCCTGGTGGTCGCCGCCCGGTGCACCGTGGGCGACCGGGTCGCCGACGTCTCCTCCAGCACCGTCCTCGTCGTCGCACCCCCCGGGACGGCGTCCGTGACGCTGCTCGACGGCGGCGCCGACGTGCCCCCGGCCCTCCCGTTGCCCGGCGGGGTGGGCCTGCGGCCCGACGACGACCGCACGGTGACCGCCGTCCAGCTCCCCGACCGGACCCGCCAGGCGGTCACCGCAGCCGGGCCGGGGGACCTCCTCGAGGAGTGAGTCCGCCCCGGGGACGACCCGGGTCCACCCACGGGGGCAGCACGGGGAGGACACAGTCGGGACCCAGCTCCGACGCGGCGGGGGCCCGGCACGCAGCACGGTGGACACGTCCCGGTCCCCCGTCCTCAGGAGCCCCCGTGCCCGACAGCGCCGTCCCCCTCATGACCGTCCCCGGTGGTGGGCCCGGTGGTGCGTCAGCCCCGCCGGTCACCGCCGCCGTCCGCGCGCAGGGCCTGCGCAAGACCCACGGCCGCGGCGACACCGCCGTGCACGCGCTGGCCGGGGTCGACGTCGCCTTCGACCGCGGGGCCTTCACCGCGATCATGGGCCCCTCCGGGTCGGGCAAGTCCACCCTGATGCACTGCCTGGCCGGGCTGGACACCGCGACCGCCGGGCAGGTCTGGCTGGGCGACACCGAGCTGACCAGCCTGCCCGACGACCAGCTCACCCGGTTGCGGCGCGAGCGGATCGGCTTCGTGTTCCAGTCGTTCAACCTGCTGCCCGTGCTGGACGCCCGGGACAACATGGTGCTGCCGATGCAGCTGGCCGGGCGGCGCCCGGACCCGGCCTGGATGGACGACGTCGTCGCCCGGCTGGGCCTGCGGGACCGGCTCGGGCACCGCCCGCACGAGCTGTCCGGCGGCCAGCAGCAGCGCGTGGCCGTCGCCCGCGCCCTGCTGCCCCGACCCGACGTCGTCTTCGCCGACGAGCCGACCGGCAACCTGGACTCCCGGTCCGGTGCGGAGGTCCTGGGGCTGCTGCGCTCCAGCGTCCGGGAGACCGGGCAGACCGTCGTCATGGTCACCCACGACCCGGTCGCCGCCGCCTACGCCGACCGGGTCGTCCTGCTGGCCGACGGGCGGCTGGCCGGCGAGGTGCACTCCCCCACCGCCGACGCCGTGATCGACGCGCTCCGCGGGCTGGGTGGCTGACGTGCGCACCGTCCTCCTCGCCCAGGTCCGGGCCAACGCCGGCCGGCTGATCGCCTCGATGCTGGCGATCGTCATCGCGGTGGCCTTCGTCGTCGCCACGCTGGTCCTCAACGAGACCACCCGCTCCACCGTGCTGGCCTCGGTCGGCGCGCAGTACGTCGGCACCGACCTGGTGCTGACCTCCACGGACGGCGAGTCGCTGGCCGACATCGTCGAGCCGGTGTCCGGCGTCCCCGGGGTGCAGGCCGTCGCGCCCGAGTGGGACACCTCCGTCCAGGCCGTGCTGCCCGACCGGACCGGCGCCCGCTACGTCGCCGTCACCGCCCTGGCCGAGGACCCGCTGCTGCGCTGGCAGCAGCTGTCCGCCGGGGCGTACCCCACCGGTCCGGGCGAGATCCTGCTCGCCGAGACCGAGGGCGTGGCCGTCGGCGACACCCTCCCGGTGACCTCCTACGACGCCGCCGGCCAGCTGGTCGAAGGCGAGGTGACCGTCACCGGCCTGGTCGACCTGTCCGGCACGGTCACCGGGGGCCTGTTCACCCAGGGCTTCGTGACGCCGGACCAGGCCCGGGCCTGGGGAGCGACCGTCACCGAGCTGCGCATCGCCGGCGACCCCGACCGGACCGAGCTGCAGATGTCCTACGCGACCCGCTACACGGAGCTGACGACCGGCGAGGAGACCGCGGAGCAGGCCGCCGCGGCGATCACCGGCGGGGCCACCGCGCTGACCGCCGTGCTGCTGGTCTTCGCCACCGTGGCCGTGCTGGTCGCCGGGCTGGTCATCGCCAACACCTTCGCCGTGCTGCTGGCCCAGCGGACCCGCGAGCTCGCCCTGCTGCGCTGCGTGGGCGCGACCGCCCGGCAGGTGCGGCGCAGCGTGCTCGGCGAGGCGCTGCTGACCGGCGTCGTCGCCTCCGTGCTCGGCGTGCTGGCCGGCATCGGGTTGGCCGCCGGGGTCTCCGCGGTCGCCGGCGCGCTGGACTCGCCGATCCCGCTGTCCGGGGTCTCGGTGCCCCCGCTGGCCGTCGTGGTCGGCCTGCTGCTGGGCACCGTCGTCACCGTGGTGGCGGCGCTCGCCCCGGCCCGGGCGGCGACCCGGGTGGCCCCGCTGGCCGCGCTCCGCCCGGTCGACCCGGCGCCGCTGCGTTCCCGCGGCGGGGTGCTGCGCCTGGCCCTGGGGCTCGCGCTGGCCGTCCCGGGCGCGGCGCTGACCGTCTACGGCGCTGCCGTCGGCCAGGTGCTCGTCGCCCTGCCCGGCGGGGCGCTGAGCTTCCTCGGCGTCGTGCTGCTCGCCCAGCGCGCCGTCCCCCCGGTGGTCGCGGCGGCCGGTCGGCTGCTGGGCCGGGTCGGCGGGGTGCCCGCCCGGCTGGCCACCGGCAACGCGACCCGCAACCCCCGCCGGACGGCGGCGACCGCGACGGCGCTGCTCATCGGCGTCACGCTGACCACCGCGATGGTGGTGGGCGCCGCCTCCACCAAGGCCACCGCCGCGGCCGGGCTGGACGCCGCCTACCCGACGGACGTCGTCGTGGACGACTTCGGCTCCGCGCTGCCGCCCTCGCTGCTGGACCAGCTGACCGGTGTGGACGGCCTCCAGGCCGGCGTCGGGATCACCGTGGGCACGGTGACCGGCCCCGACGGCGAGCCGGTCGAGGTCGACGGGTTCGACACCGCCGCGACGCAGCCGGTGCTGCGCTCGGGGACCGACCAGCCGCTGCCCGGGCTGGGTGAGGTCGTGCTGCCGGCGTACACGATGGACCTCTACGGGGTGTCGGCCGGCGACCAGGTCACCTTCACCCAGGACGGCCGCTCGCTGACCATGACCGCGGTCGCCGGCACCGACGACGTGTACACCCCCCGGCTGACCGCGACGGAGCTCGCCGCCCTGGTCCCCGACGCCCCGGTCGGGCGGCTGTGGCTGCGGCTGGCCGACTCCGCCGACGCGGACGCCACCGCCGAGGAGGTCACCGACCTGGTGGGCACCGCCGTCCCGAGTGCGCTGGTCACGGGCCTGGCCAGCGAGCGGGCCGCGCTGGACGGCGTGCTGGACACCATGCTGCTGGTGGTCACCGGCCTGCTGGGCGTCGCGGTGGTGATCGCGCTGATCGGGGTGGGCAACACCCTGGCCCTCTCGGTGGTGGAACGGCGGCAGGAGTCCGGCCTGCTCCGGGCGCTGGGTCTGACCCGCGGCCAGCTGCGTGGGCTGCTGGCCTGGGAGGCCGCCCTGGTCGCCGGGGTCGCCGCCGTCCTCGGGGTGCTGCTGGGCGGGGCGTACGGGCTGGCCGGGGCGGCCTCGGTGCTCGGTGCGCTGTCCCCCGACGGCACCGTGGTGAGCGTGCCGTGGACCCAGGTGCTGGCCATCGTCGTGGTGGCCACGGTCGCGGGGCTGCTGGCCTCGGTGCTGCCGGCCCGGCGGGCCGCCCGGACCTCACCGGTGGCCGCGATCGCCGGCTGAGCCCCGCCCGCGCCCCCGCCGCCCCGCCCTCCGGTCGTCGCCGGTGGGCGGGGCGACGGACGCGCGCAGCGGACCGTCCGTACCCGCATCCTGACCCACAGCGACGAATACGCAGGTCAGGACGGTGATCGACGTGCGCGGACGGCGCCACCGTGCTGCCCTGGGGTCGACGACGGGGAGGTCGAGCACATGGTGCGTGACGACGGGGCCGACGACGACCGGCCCGAGGACGACCGGCCCGAGGACGACGCGACCGCCGTGCTGCCCTGGCTGGACCCGGACGCCTCGACCTACGGCAAGCACGCCGACACCGGACCGCTGCCGGTCGTCGTGGTGTCGGGCCCTGTGGTGTCCGACCCCGTGGTGGCCGACCCCGCGCCGTCCGACCCCGCGCCGTCCGACCCCGCGCCCGCCGCGCCGCGCCCGCTGGTCACCGCCCGGCCGGTCACCCGCCCCCCGGCCCGCCGCCGGGCGACGCCGGTCGCCGCGGTGGCCCTGGGCGCCGGGGCCCTCGCCGTCGGCGGGCTGGCCGTGCTGGCCGCTTCCGGCAGCCCCGACGCCGACGTCACCGACCCGTCCGTGGCGGCGGCGGAGGCCACCACCTCGGCGCCCGGCACCGCCGCGGACACCACGGTGGGCGGCCCCACCGACGGCCTCCCCACCGACGACCAGGACCTCGGCGCGGTGAGCGCCCCGCCCAGCTCGCCCGTCGCCCAGCCGCCGTCCGCCCAGCCGCCCGCCGCCCAGTCGCCCGCCGCCGCGACGCCCGACCCCGGCACGGTCCCGCCCGCCGCCGA
>NZ_CEEDOS010000028.1:0-61747 GCF_979256525.1 Klenkia sp. AC732
GCCGCCCCCTCCCCCGCCGACCGCCGTGTCTCGCGCCGGATCGCCGCGATCGCGGAGTCCGCGACCCTGGCCGTCGACGCCAAGGCCAAGGCGCTCAAGGCCGCGGGCAAGCCGGTCATCGGCTTCGGGGCCGGCGAGCCGGACTTCCCGACGCCGGACTACGTCGTCGAGGCCGCGGTGGCCGCCGCGAAGGACCCCAAGTACCACCGCTACACCCCCGCCGGCGGGCTGCCCGCGCTCAAGGAGGCCATCGTCGCCAAGACGCTGCGCGACTCCGGCGTCCAGGCGACCCCCGCGGACGTGCTGGTGACCAACGGCGGCAAGCAGGCCGTCTACGAGGCGCTGGCGACCATGCTGGACCCCGGTGACGAGGTGCTGCTGCCTGCGCCGTACTGGACCACCTACCCCGAGGCGATCCGGCTGGCCGGCGGCGTCCCCGTTCCGGTGGTCGCCGACGAGCAGTCCGGCTACCTGGTCTCGGTCCGCCAGCTGGAGGCCGCGCGCACCCCGCGCACCAAGGTGCTGTTGTTCTGCTCGCCGTCCAACCCCACCGGCGCCGTCTACCCGCCCGAGCAGGTCGAGGAGATCGGCCGCTGGGCTCTGGAGACCGGCCTCTGGGTGCTCACCGACGAGATCTACGAGCACCTGACCTACGGCGGGGTCACCGCCCCCTCGATGCCCGCGGTCGTGCCCGAGCTGCAGTCGCGCTGCGTCATCGTCAACGGGGTCGCCAAGACCTACGCCATGACCGGCTGGCGGGTGGGCTGGATCCTCGGCCCCTCCGACGTCGTCAAGGCCGCCACCAACCTGCAGTCGCACGCCACGTCCAACGTGGCCAACGTGTCCCAGGTGGCCGCCATCGCCGCCCTGACCGGCGACCTGTCGGCCGTCGAGGTGATGAAGACCGCCTTCGACCGCCGCCGGCACACCATCGTGGACATGCTGCGCCAGATCCCCGGCGTGGCCTGCCCCGAGCCGCAGGGCGCGTTCTACGTCTACCCCTCGGTGAAGGCCCTGCTGGGCCGCGAGATCGCCGGCCGCACGCCGCAGACCAGCGTGGAGCTGGCGGAGCTGGTCCTGGAGGAGGCCGAGGTGGCCGTCGTCCCGGGCGAGGCCTTCGGCACCCCGGGCTACCTGCGGCTGTCCTACGCCCTCGGGGACGACGACCTGGTCGAGGGGATCACCCGGATGCAGCGGCTGCTGGGCTCCGCAGGCTGACCCGACCGACCCGTGCGGGCCGTCTCCCCCCGGGGAGGCGGCCCGCGGTGCGTCCGGGGGTCAGTCCGGGAGGTCCTCGTCGTCCAGCGCGCCGGCGTCGAGCAGCACGCGGGTGGCGGCCGGCAGGTCCTGCAGGGCCAGCGCCAGGTCGGCCGGCGTCGCCGTCGTCCAGGCGGCGGCCTCGACGTAGCAGCGCAGGGCGGCGTCGAAGGCCGCCGGCCCGGCTGCGGCCCGCGCAGCCAGCAGCGCCGCCGCGCCCTTGCCGTACACGGCCTGGACGTACTGCCGGTCGTCGGCGTAGTCGGTCATCGCACCCCCGACCGGGACGTCCGAGCGCAGCCGGGCCTGCAGCTGGGCCTCGGTGAGCGGTGCGTCCTGCACCGACTCGGCGTAGCTGGCGAAGGCCTCGTCCAGCCAGGGGTCGCGGGCCTGGTCGTCCCCGACCATCCCGTAGAACCACATGTGCGCGACCTCGTGCAGCAGGACGACGGGGTCCGGGCTGGCCATCAGGATGGAGCTCGGGTACTCGATCCCACCGCCGAAGTCGGGCAGCACCGGCACGGTGAGCGTCGCGTAGGGGAAGTCCCCGAACCGGGCGGCCAGGTCGGCGATGTCGGCCACCGTGGCGTCCGCGACGGCCTGCGGGTCGGTGGCGTCGGCGGGGAGCACCCCCGCGGTCACCTGGACGCCGTCGACCTCCGCGGTGGCGGTGCGGAACTCCCCGACGGCGACGCTGACGTCGCGCGCCACCGGCTCGTGCGAGGTCCAGACCCGTCGGCCGTCACCGGCGTCCACGGGCTCGTCCTGGTCGCCGGTCATCAGCACGGTCAGAGCGGCCGACGCCTCGACCGACACCCGGGTGTCGGCGACCGGGCTGGAGGCCGTCTCGCCCAGCAGCTCCACGAAGGGCGCCCGGGACCAGCCCACACCGGGCTCCCAGGCCAGCAGCGGGGCGCCGCTGGCCCACCAGGACACCTCGTCGTCGGCACCGAACCGGTCGAACCCGCCGACGCCCAGCGCCAAGGTGAAGTCCAGCTCCACCTCGGTGGTGTCCCCGGCCGCGAGCTCACCTGCCAGCTCCACCACGTACAGGCCGCCGGGCCCGACCGCACCGGCGGACTCGTACCCGCCGCGCTCGACGTCGTCCCCGCGGACGTCGTCGACGGTGAGGCCGGAGCCCGCCTCGACCGAGCCGGGGCCGTTGGGCACCAGCCGGAACACCAGCTCCTCGGTGTCCAGGTCGGGGGTGAAGGAGACCGTCTCGGTGCCGGTGACGGTGCGCCCGTCCTCGGCGAGGGAGAACTCCAGGTCCACCCGCGGCCGGTCCGGGTCGGGCTCGGCCCGCTCGGCGGGGCAGGCCCCGGGCTCGGTGGTGGGTGCCGGGGTCGACGGCACTGCGCCCGGCGTGGTGCCGTCGGCGGCGGTGCAGCCGGCCAGCAGGAGGACACCGGCGAGCAGCACCGCTGCCCGGCGCACGGTCAGCTCAGCGCGACGACGGCGCGGGCGAGGGAGAGGACCTTCTCGCCGCCGCTGGTGACGGTGAGGTCGACGCGCACGCGGCCGTCCTCCAGCACGGCCGCGACCCGGCCACGCACGACGAGCTCGGCGCCGACGCCGTCGTCGGGGACGACGACCGGGCGGCTGAAGCGGACCGAGTACTCGACGAGGGCTCCCGGGTCGCCGGCCCACGCGGTGACGGCGCGGGCGGCCAGTCCGGCGGTGAGCATGCCGTGGGCGATGACGCCGGGCAGGCCGACCTCGGTGGCGACCCGTTCGTTCCAGTGGATGACGTTGAAGTCACCCGAGGCCCCGGCGTAGCGGACCAGGTCGGCGCGGGTGACCGGGGTGACCTGCTCGGGGAGCTCGGTGCCGACCTCGACGTCGGCGGACCGGACGACGGCGGCCATCAGGCGGTGCCCCGCGCGACGAGCATCGAGCTGGTGCGGCACACCGGCTCACCGTCCTCGGTGGCCAGGTCGACGCGGGTGGTCAGCATGTCGTTGCCGGCCACGCTGCGCACGGCCTCGACGGAGGCGGTGGCGACCAGCCGGTCCCCGGCGCGGATGGGGCGGTGGTGCACGAACTTCTGCTCCCCGTGCACGACCCGGCTGTAGTCGATGGCGACGTCGGGGTCCTCCAGGACCACGTTCCCGGCACCCAGGCTCAGCACGATGGCGAACGTGGGCGGGGCGATGACGTCGGGGTGGCCGGCCGCGCGGGCGGCGGCGGGGTCCCGGTAGACCGGGTCGGGGTCACCGATCGCGGTGGCGAACTCGGCGATCTTCTCGCGACCCACCTCGTACACGACGGAGGGCGGGTAGCTGCGCCCGACCAGTCCTGCGTCCAGCGCCATGCTCCCCGCCCTCCGTCGTGTCTCGCGGTCCTGCTGGGGTCAGCGGGTCTCGCGGTGGACAGTGTGCTTCTTGTCCTTGGGGCAGTACTTCTTCAGCTCGAGCCGGTCGGGGTCGTTCCGACGGTTCTTGCGGGTGATGTAGTTGCGGTTCTTGCACTCCTGGCAAGCCAGGGTGATCTTCGGGCGTACGTCGGTGGCTGCCATGAGCGTGTCCTCGCCTTGTGCTGGGTGGGTGGAGTGTGGGAGGTCCCCACACGCCGACGGACCCCGCGAGGGGGTCCGTCATGGGTAGCGGCGACCGGACTTGAACCGGTGACACAACGATTATGAGCCGTTTGCTCTACCAGGCTGAGCTACGCCGCCGCGATCGTCAGGCCCGGTCTGGCGACCGGCCCGGGCTGATCGGAGCCCCTTTACGGAATCGAACCGTAGACCTTCTCCTTACCATGGAGACGCTCTGCCGACTGAGCTAAAGGGGCCTGCTTGCTCCCGGAGACCTTACCCCCGACCCTCTCGGGCGGGTGCTCGGCCCCTCTCGGAGCGTGCCCGGAGACTCTAACAAACGCCCCGGAGGTCGTGTCGCAGGGTGTCCCGCGCGCGTCTCAGGAGCGCACGAAGAGCCGACGGTGCGCGGCCCCGGGTGCGGCGGAGCGGATGCCGGTGCGGGCCAACAGCCAGTTCTCCAGCCGGTCGTCGGGCAGCGGACGGCTCACCAGGAAGCCCTGGAGCTTGTCGCAGCCCATCTCGGCCAGCAGGTCCCGGGTGACCTCGTCCTCGACGCCCTCGGCGACCACGCGCAGGCCCAGGTTGTGCGCCAGCTCGACGATCGACCGGGCGATGAAGGACTCGCTCTGACTGGTCGACATGCCCAGCACGAAGGACTTGTCGATCTTGAGCTCGTCGATGGGCAGCTGGCGCAGCTGGGACAGCGAGGAGTAGCCGGTGCCGAAGTCGTCCATCGACAGCCGCAGACCCAGCGAGTGCAGGTCGGCCAACACGGTGGAGTTGCGCACCGAGTCGTCGACGACACTGCCCTCGGTCAGCTCCAGGGTCAGCAGCTCGCCCGGCACGCCGTGGTGGCGCAGGGCGGCGCGCACCCGGTCGACCAGGTCCACCTCGGCCAGGCAGCGCGCGGACAGGTTCACCGCCACCGACAGTGCGATGTCCTGGTCCAGCCACTTGCGGCAGCGGGCCAGCGCGAGGTCGAGCACGTAGTCGGTGACCATGCCGATCCGGCCGATCTGCTCGGCCAGGCCGATGAAGTCGTCCGGGGGCACGTTGCCGTACCGCGGGTGGGCCCAGCGGACCAGCGTCTCCACCGAGAGGATGTCGGAGGTCACCGCGTCGACGATGGGCTGGAAGACCACGGTGATCTGCTTCTCGGCCATCGCGGACTCGAGTTCGGTGCCCAGCTGCAGACGGCGCAGGCTCTGCTGGTCCAGCACCGGGTGGTAGCTGGCCACGCCACCCGAGCTGTGGCCGGCCAGCAGGGCGACGTCGGCACGCTGCATGAGCGTGCCGGACTCGTCCCCGTGCACCGGGGAGGCGGCCACGCCCAGGGTCAGCGAGATCTCCAGGTCCAGCCCGGCGACCCGGGCCCGGGTGCTCGCGGCGTCCCGGAGCCGGCGGGCCGCGCGCTCGGTCGCCGGCAGGCTCAGCCCCGGCAGCATGACGGCGAACTGGCCACCCTCCATCCGGGCGACCAGCGCGGTCGGCGGCGCGTGCTCGCGCAACAGGCCGGCGGTCACCAGCAGCAGCTCGTCGCTGGCGGCGTGCCCCAGGGTGTCGGTGACCTCGGTGTAGTTGTCCAGCAGGGCGAAGACCAGCCCGACCCGGGCGTTCCCGGCGTCGACGGCGAGCAGGGCGTCGACCTCGGCGGCCAGCCGCTGGCGGTTGGGCAGCCCGGTGAGCCGGTCGTGGTCGGCGTCGTAGCGGATCCGGGTGAGCAGCTGCTGCTGGCGGATCGCGGCGTTGACGTGGGTGAGCATGGAGTCCAGCGCCGCCCGGTCGCCGGAGGCGAAGGAGACGACGTCGCTCTGCCGGTCGCAGACCTCCAGGTAGCCCGGCTCGCCGGCCGCGGTCATCACCGGCGCACCGAGGACCTCCGCGGCACCGCGACGGGACAGCGCCACGAGCTCCTCGGGCGTCGCCCGGGCGGTCGACAGCAGGACCGGCCCCCCGCGCTCGGGGTCGACCGCACGCCGGCGGACGAGGTCGTCGGGGTCGCTGGGGCCGTCGTACCAGGCCTCACCGTCCCCGGCCTGGTCGACGACCAGGCGGGGTTCCTCGTCGAGGTAGGGCGGCAGCCACAGGGCCACGCGCTCGGCGTTGAGGAGCTCCCGGACGGCGGTGACGATCTGCCGGGTGCCCTCCTCGTCGGGGCTGACCTCCTCCACGCGGCGGGCGAAGTCGTAGACCCGCTGGACGTCCCGGCGCTCGCGGGAGGCGCGGGCGGCCTGCCGGAAGGTCAGCACGACCGCGGCGACCAGCGGCAGGGTCAGGACCGGGGACCACGCGGTCTGCTCGTTGAGCAGCAGCACGACGATCCCGACCGCCACGCTCAGCGGGCTGATCGCGGCCTGCGACCCCAGCGTGGTGACGACGAAGGACCACCCCGGCCACGAGCTGCTCAGGGTGATGGCGCAGGCGACCATGCAGGCGCCGATGACCCCGGAGGACCCGACCGCCAGCAGGAGCGAGGCCCAGGCCAGCGGGTCGGCGAGGTCCTGCACGGGGAGCACGGACAGCACCAGCGTGGCGGTGGCCACCTCGACGACCGCCTGACCCAGGTTGAACAGGGCCTTGCCGACCGGGTAGCGCTCGCGGACCAGCACCAGGGCCAGCGCGGTGACGCGGGCGGCCAGGGTCCAGAGCCCGCCGATCTCGACCAGGGCGACGACGAGGGCAACCTCGGTGAGGGTGATCGTGAACGTCTGTCGCCGGAACTCCACGTGCAGCGTGACCGAGTCGGTGACCAGGAAGGCCAGGAAGACCACCAGCACGAACCACGACGGCGCGGACGGCGCGACCTGGGAGAAGACGGGCAGGCCGAGGGCCGCCGCGAGCGACAACGCCAGCACGGCGATGCCCCAGGGCGTCCGGAGCAGGCGCACCGCTCGGCGCGGTGTGCCCCACTGAGACTCGGCCAACGTCACCCTGTCTGTCGGGAAGCGCGTCGGCCGAGGCTAACAGCGGGTGAGCACCCCCAGGGGGCACCTCACCCGCACGGGGCACGGCCGCGTCGCCGGAGCGGCGACGTCGGCCGTGCCCGCGGGGTGCTGGAGATCAGCTCCAGCGGGAGCCACGGCTCCAGCGGGAGCCACGGCTCCAGCGCGAACCGCGGGCGGAGGTGCTGGTGCTGGACATGGCGATGGTGCTGGACATGACGCCTCCTCAGGCATGGCAGGACTGCTCGTTGTGCGGCAGCCGCCCACGCGGGGGCAGAGCAAGGTCGGCAAGGACCGCTGTGAGCAGATTGCGGCGGCTCACCCGTTCGGGCAAGCCAGGACGCGCACGTTCGGGTGATCATCGGGGGCGTCATCACCCACCGTGAGGTCAGATGACCTCAGGTCACCGATCGTGTGACACCCGAGGCGGGTGGTGCGACACGCCGCCCCGGTGGACACCTGGGTGTGACCGCTCACTGACCGACAGGTGTGACCGGGATGCCCCGGGCGGCCGTCCACACGTCGTGCGGCGGGCGCCGCCCCACGGCGCCGCACCCGCCCTAACCTGTCGCCGTGCACACCCGGCGGCTCGGCTCCGAGGACGGCTCGACGCTGCCCTTCGTGCTGGTCTGCTGGCTGGTGGCGGCCCTGATGGCCTTCGGTGCCATCGCCGCCTCCGACGCCTTCCTGGAGCAGCAGCGCGTCCAGTCGGTCTGCGACGGCGCCGCCCTCGCCGCGGCCAACCAGACCGACGAGGGCACCGTCTACTCCCAGGGGGTGGGCGCGGCCCTGCCGCTGAGCCGGGCCGGGGCGGAGGCCGCGGTCGCCGACCAGCTGCGCGACGGCGGGAGCCGGCTGGACTCCTGGTCGGCCAGCACCGACGGGGTCGAGGTCACCGTGCGGTGCACGCGCACCGTGGACATCGCCTTCGGCTGGCTGTTCCTGGCCGGCCGGTCGCTGGAGCGCACCGCCGTGGCCAGCGCCCGGGCCCCCACGGCCTGACGGGCCGACCACCCGGGTACGACGACGGCCCCCGACCTGGTGGTCGGGGGCCGTCGTACCGGAGTGCGTGGCGGGTGAAGGATTCGAACCTTCGAAGGCTAAGCCGACGGATTTACAGTCCGCTCCCATTGGCCACTCGGGCAACCCGCCCCGGTGTGGTGCCCGACGAGCGTACAAGATGCAGGCGGACCCCTTCAGCAGTGGTCCACCCACGACAGAGAGGAGCCAGACATGGCCGATGCGTCCTTCGACGTCGTCAGCAAGGTCGACCGCCAGGAGGTCGACAACGCCCTGAACCAGGCGGGCAAGGAGCTGTCCCAGCGCTTCGACTTCCGCGGCACCAACGCCGCGATCGCCTGGGCCGGCGAGGAGGGCGTCACGCTCACCGCCGACACCGAGGAGCGGGTCGCGGCGGCCCTGGAGGTCTTCAAGGAGAAGCTGGTCAAGCGCGGCATCTCGATGAAGGCGATCGACGCCGGCGAGCCGCAGGCCTCGGGCAAGAGCTACAAGATCGCCGCGACCATCCAGCAGGGCATCGCCTCGGACAAGGCCAAGCAGATCGCCAAGGCCATCCGGGACGAGGGTCCCAAGGGCGTGCAGGCCCAGATCCAGGGCGACTCGCTGCGGGTCAGCGGCAAGAAGCGCGACGACCTGCAGGCCGTCCAGGCCCTGCTCAAGGGCAAGGACTTCGAGATCGCCCTGCAGTTCGACAACTACCGCTGAGCGTCTGCGGCGCCCCGTCGGGGCGCCGCAGCGCCGGTCAGCGCTGCTCGAGCCGGCGGGCCATCTCCTCCAACCGGGTGATCCGCTCCGCCATCGGCGGGTGGGTCCGGAACATCGACGCCATCCCGGCACCGCGGAACGGGTTGGCGATCATCAGGTGGCTCTGGGTCACCAGCCGCTGGTCCTGTGGCAGCGGGCGCATCGCGACCCCGGACTCCAGCTTGGCCAGAGCCGAGGCCAGCGCCAGCGGGTCCTGGCTGAGCCGGGCCCCCGACGCGTCGGCCTGGAACTCCCGGCTCCGGCTGACCGCCATCTGCACGACGCCGGCCGCCACCGGACCCAGCACGACCAGCAGCAGGCCGCCCAGCGCGTTGCCCCCACCGCGCTCCCCCGACCTGCCGCCGAAGAGGTTCGCGAACGCCGCCAGCTGGGCCAGGTACGTCACGACGGTGGCCATCGCCCCGGCCACCGAGCCGATCAGGATGTCGCGGTTGTAGACGTGGGACAGCTCGTGGGCGAGCACCCCGCGCAGCTCGCGGCGGTCCAGCAGCTCCAGGATCCCCTGCGTGCAGCACACCGCGGCGTTGCGCGGGTTGCGCCCCGTGGCGAACGCGTTGGGCTGGTTGGTCGGGCTGACGTAGAGCCGGGGCATGGGCTGGCGGGCCTCGGTGGCCAGCTCGCGCACGATCGCGTAGACCTGCGGCGCCTGGGTCTCGGTCACCGGGAACGCCCGCATCGACCGCAGCGCCAGCTGCGCGCTGTTGAACCACGCGTAGCCGTTCACGCCCAGGGCGACCACCAGGGCGACCAGCAGTCCGCCCCGGCCACCGATGGCCGCACCGGCGAGCAGGAGGAGCCCGGCCATGAGGCCGAGCAGCAGCGCGGTCTTCAGACCGTTGTTCCAGCGGTGCACGCCCGCTCAACGCCGGGGCCGGGACCGCCGTTCCCCCACCTGGGAGCAGGCCAGGACCCCTCATCAGGACCCCTTATGCTGACTCCCCTGAGCGCCGTCCCCGGCGCCACGGGTCACCTCCCCCGTCCCCCAGGAGCCGGGAGCGCGCGGCGACCATGAGCACCGACACCAGCCCCACGAGCACCGGCGAGCAGCCCGCCGTCGCCCTGCCGAACCGGTCCTCGGGCCGTGACGTCGCCGCCCTGGTGTCGGCGGTGTCGGTCGCCCGCCCGGGTGCCGTGGCGCAGGTGGTGGAGACGCTCACCGGACCCCAGGTGCACGGCAAGGACATCACCGAGCTGCTGCAGCGGATCGCCGACCTCGCCAAGGCCGTCATCGACGACTGCGACTCGGCCGGGGTCACCGCCCTGCAGGACGGGACGCCGTTCACCTCGGCCTTCACCGACGAGCGCACGCTCGCCGTCGACCGGGACCAGTACGACGTGGACGAGGGCCCCTGCCTGCACGCTGCCCGCGAGGGCGTCGTCGTCCGGGTGACGGTGTCCGAGAGCATGCAGGCGTGGCCGGAGTTCACCCGGGCCGCCGTCGCCGACGGGATGCGCGCCTTCCTGGCCTGCCCACTGCAGGTCGACGGGGTGGGCTTCGGCGCCCTGAACGTCTACAGCCACTCCCTGGACGGCTTCAGCGACGACGACGAGGCCCTCGCCGTGCTGATCAGCCGGATCGGCACCGGCCTGGTGGCCGGGCAGCTGCAGCACCACCGGTCGGCGACGCTGATCAGCCAGCTGGAGGAGGCGATCGCCTCCCGGGCGGTCATCGAGCAGGCCAAGGGAGCCGTCGCCGTGGTCCGGCGGATCACCCCGGACGACGCCTTCGGGGTGCTGCGCAAGGTCTCCCAGGAGAGCAACGTGAAGCTGCGCGAGGTCGCCGTCCGCACGCTGGCGGAGTTCGGCGCACTCACGAACTGACCCCTCCGGTGAGGGCACCCTGTGTGCTCTCCACCACTGCACGGTCCTGAGCGCTCGGCCGGTGCCCCCCGCGACGTAACCTCGGTCGGTGGAGGTACACCCCTGATGAGCGAGAGCACCCCCTCGACCGAGCCCACCACCCTGACGCAGGCCTCTGCGCCCGGTGGCCTGGTCAAGAGCGTCGTCCAGCTGGACCGGGTCGTCATCCGACTCGCCGGCGACTCCGGCGACGGCATGCAGCTGACCGGCAACCGCTTCACCAGCGAGACCGCGTCCTTCGGCAACGACCTGTCGACGCTGCCCAACTTCCCTGCCGAGATCCGGGCGCCCACGGGGACCCTGCCGGGTGTGTCCAGCTTCCAGCTGCACTTCGCCGACCACGACATCATGACCCCGGGGGACGCCCCCGACGTGCTGGTCGTGATGAACCCGGCCGCGCTCAAGGCCAACATCGCCGACCTCCCCGGCGGCGGTCTGCTGATCGCCGACTCCGACGAGTTCACCGCCCGCAACCTGGCCAAGGTCGGGTACGCGGAGAACCCGCTCGAGGACGGATCGCTGGACGGCTGGCAGCTGGTCAGCGTCCCGCTGACCTCGATGACCACCGATGCGCTCGCGGGCTCGGGCCTGGGCAAGAAGGAGGCCGAGCGGAGCAAGAACATGTTCACCCTCGGCCTGCTGTCCTGGATGTACCACCGGCCCACCGAGGGCACGATCCGGTTCCTCGAGCGCCAGTTCCGCAAGAAGCCCGAGATCGCCGCGGCCAACATCGCCGCGTTCCGGGCCGGGTTCAACTACGGCGAGACCACCGAGGCGTTCGCGGTCTCCTACGAGGTCAAGCCGGCCCCGATGGCCCCGGGCACCTACCGCAACATCTCGGGCAACCAGGCGCTGGCCTACGGCCTGGTCGCGGCCGGGCAGCGCTCGGGCCTGCCGGTCTTCCTGGGCGCGTACCCGATCACCCCGGCCTCGGACGTGCTGCACGAGCTGAGCAAGCACAAGGCCTTCGGGGTGCGGACCTACCAGGCCGAGGACGAGATCGCCGGCATCGGTGCGGCCCTGGGCGCCAGCTTCGGCGGCGCGCTGGGCATCACCACGACGTCGGGCCCGGGCGTGGCGCTCAAGGGCGAGACGATCGGCCTGGCGGTCATGACCGAGCTGCCGCTGGTCATCGTCGACGTCCAGCGCGGTGGGCCCTCCACCGGCCTGCCCACCAAGACCGAGCAGTCGGACCTGTTGCAGGCCCTCTTCGGCCGCAACGGCGAGGCCCCCGTCCCGGTGGTGGCCCCGCGATCGCCCGGGGACTGCTTCGACGCCGCCATCGAGGCGTGCCGGATCGCGCTGACCTACCGCACCCCGGTCTTCCTGCTCTCCGACGGCTACCTGGCCAACGGCGCCGAGCCGTGGGCCGTGCCCGACGTCGAGTCGCTGCCCGACCTACGGACCGAGTTCGCCACCGAGCCCAACGGCCCGGACGGGGAGTTCCTGCCCTACCTGCGGGACCCCGAGACCCTGGCGCGGCCGTGGGCGGTGCCCGGCACCAAGGGCCTGCAGCACCGGATCGGTGGGCTGGAGAAGGCCGACGGCACGGGGAACATCTCCTACGACCCGGCCAACCACGACTTCATGACCCGCACCCGCCAGGCCAAGATCGACGGGATCGCGGCGTCCCTGCCGCCCACCGAGGTCGACGACCCCGACGGCGACGCCACCGTCGCGGTGATCGGCTGGGGGTCCACGTACGGGCCGATCGGGGCCGCCTGCCGGCGGATCCGCCGGTCGGGCCGGTCCATCGCGCAGGTGCACCTGCGCCACCTCAACCCGCTGCCGGCCGACCTCGGCGACATCCTGCGGTCCTACGACCGCGTGGTGTGCCCGGAGATGAACCTCGGCCAGCTCTCCATGCTGCTGCGCGCCAAGTACCTCGTCGACGTGCAGAGCCACACCCAGGTGCGCGGGCTGCCCTTCCGGGCCGCCGAGC
This sequence comes from Klenkia sp. AC732, assembly GCF_979256525.1. Lineage (NCBI taxonomy): Bacteria > Bacillati > Actinomycetota > Actinomycetes > Geodermatophilales > Geodermatophilaceae > Klenkia > Klenkia sp. AC732. Next base: position 12,326 of record NZ_CEEDOS010000028.1, read on the forward strand.
TCGCCGCCGTCCTGCAGGACGTCATCGACGGGGCGGCCACCACGGCCGACCCCGTCCTGTCCGGAGGCCAGTCGTGACCACACCCATCGACGCGCACGTCCACGAGCTGGGCATGCCCGCGTTCGACCAGCGCATCGCCGACGCCGTCGCCCGCTCCGTGGAGCTGGGCGGTGAGAAGCAGACGACGCTCAAGGCCAAGGACCTCAAGACCGACCAGGAGGTCCGCTGGTGCCCCGGTTGCGGGGACTACGTGATCCTCAACGCCGTGCAGTCGTTCCTGCCCAGCCTGGGCATCGCCCGCGAGGACATGGTCATCGTGTCCGGGATCGGCTGCTCCTCGCGCTTCCCGTACTACATGAACACCTACGGGATGCACTCGATCCACGGCCGCGCCCCGGCCATCGCGACCGGGCTGGCCGCCTCTCGGCCGGAGCTGTCGGTGTGGGTCGTCACCGGGGACGGCGACGCGCTGTCCATCGGCGGCAACCACCTGATCCACACGCTGCGCCGCAACGTGAACCTGACGATCCTGCTGTTCAACAACCGGATCTACGGTCTCACCAAGGGCCAGTACTCCCCCACCTCGGAGATCGGCAAGGTCACCAAGTCCACCCCGATGGGCTCGCTGGACCACCCGTTCAACCCGGTGAGTCTCGCCCTGGGGGCCGATGCGACGTTCGTGGGCCGGGCGATGGACTCCGACCGCAAGGGGCTCACCGACGTGCTGCGGCAGGCTGCCGAGCACCAGGGCACCGCGCTGGTGGAGATCTACCAGAACTGCAACATCTTCAACGACGGTGCCTTCGAGCTGCTCAAGGACCCGTTGACCGGCACCCAGTGGACGATCCCGCTGGTGCACGGGGAGAAGCTGGTCTTCGGCCCGGACGGCGCCTCGTGCGTCGTCGCCGACGGGGCCGGCGGGCTGCGGATCGCCGAGACCAACCAGGTCGAGGAGTCCCAGATCGTGGTGCACGACGCGCACCGCACCGACCCGTCGTACGCGTTCGCGCTGTCCCGGCTGTCCAGCCAGGACCTGCGGTACACCCCGATGGGCGTCTTCCGCTCGATCCAGAAGCCGACCTACGAGGCGATGATGGCCGACCAGCTGGAGGACGCCCGGTCCGGGCAGCCTGCGGACCTGGCGGGGTTGCTCGCCGGGAACGACTCGTGGACAGTCGAGGCGTGACTCGCGGACACACGTACTCCCTCACCGGCCACCAGCGCCGGTGAGCACCGGGACCGACAGCGTCGTCCGTCCCGGTGAGCCCAGGACGGCGATCGGCCGGCTCACCGCCGACGCCGCCCTGGGCCTGCGGATCGGCGCACTGCGCGCCGGCGGGCTGGCCCTGGCTCTGCGTGGGGACCGGGTGGCCCGGCTGCTGCACCGGCCGTGGCGGCTGGACCCCTACCCGGTCTACGCCCAGCTGCGCGCCGCTCAGCTGGCCGGTGGCCCGGTCCGCTCGCGCACCGGGCTGACGGCGCTGGCCACGCACGCCTCGGTGGAGGCGGTGCTGCGGGACCGGCGGTTCGGCGTCCGGCTCTCCGACGGCGGCGACCGGCTCGGCGGCGGCGAGGACTCGCTCCTGGAGCCGGTGGACCTGTCGCTGCTCACCCTGGACGCACCGGACCACACCCGGCTGCGCCGGCTGGCCCAGCCGGCGTTCGCCCCGCGGCGGCTGGCGCACTACCGGGAGGTGGCCGAGCGGGTCACCGCACAGCTGCTGGACACCGCACTGACCCGCCGCGGCCCGTTCGACCTGGTCACCGAGCTGGCATCCCCGCTGCCGATCACCGTCATCGCCGCCCTGCTGGACGTGCCCGACGTGGACAGCGAGCGGTTCGCCCGCTGGGGCCGCGCGCTGGGTTCGGCCCTGGACGGCGTGAAGAGCCCCGCGCACGCCCGGGAGCTGGCCCGGGCCACCGCGGACCTGCGGGCACTGTTCGCCCAGCTGCTGGAGCAGCGCCGCCTCGACCCGGGCGAGGACGTCGTCTCCACGCTGGCGACCGCCGTCGACGGCGGGACCGCCACCGCCGACGAGGTGCTGGCCCTGGCCCAGCTGCTGCTGGTGGCCGGGTTCGAGACGACCACGAACCTGATCGGCAACGCCGTGCAGGCGCTGCAGCGCACGCCGGGCGAGTGGGCGGCACTGGTGGCCGACCCCGGCCTGGCGGGCGCGGCGGTCGAGGAGACCCTGCGCTTCGACCCGCCGGTGCAGCTGACCGCCCGGTTCGCCCACTCCGACGTGGAGATCGAGGGGCGGGCGGTGCGCCGGGACAGCGGCGTGCTGCTGCTGCTGGCCAGCGCGAACCGCGACCCGGCGGTGCACACCGACCCGGACCGGTTCGACCTGCACCGCGTGCAGGCCGCCCCGCACCTGGCGTTCTCCGGGGGCGCGCACTACTGCCTGGGTGCCCCGCTGGCACGGCTGGAGGGCGAGGTGGCGCTGCGGGTGCTGGCCGAGCGGGCCCCGGGGTTGCGGCTGGCCGGCGCGCCGACCCCGCGGGTGGCGACCGTGCTGCGCGGTCCGCTGGCCCTCCCCGTCAGGGTCTGACGCCCCGCAGGGCCCCGGTCAGCACGGCGAGGGCGTCGACCAGCTCCGCCCGGGTGGGAGCTGCCCAGCCGACGACGAGCCCGGCCGCCCCCCCTGCTGCCGTGGTGTGCCGGGCCAGCCCGTCCACCGCCACCCCACCGGCCAGCGCGTCCGCACGGACCCGCTCCTCGGTGGCCCGGTCGGCCAGCGGCACCACCAGGTGGGCCCCGGCGGCGTCGCCGACCGTGCGGTGCCCGGCGTCGGCGACGGCCCCGCGGACCAGGTCGCGGCGGGCGGCCAGCTCGCGGCGGAGCCGGCGCAGGTGCCGGGACAGGTCGCCGTGCCCGGCCAGCGCGGCGAGGACCCGCTGCCCGGCCCGGGCCGGCCGGGTGCCGGTCGCGGTGCGGGCTTCCACCAGCCGGTCCCGCAGTGGCCGTGGGGCGACCAGCCAGCCGACGCCCAGGGTCGGGCTGAGCACCTTGGACGTCGTGCCGAGGTGGACGACGACGTCGGGTGCCAGCGAGGCCAGCAACGGGAGCGGGGCGACGTCGTAGCGCAGCTCGCCGTCGTAGTCGTCCTCCAGCACCAGGGTGCCCTCCGCGCGGGCCCGCTCCACCAGCGCGACCCGGCGGGCGGCGGGCAGCCGACCGCCGAGCGGGAACTGGTGGGCCGGCGTGCAGTAGACCGCGGCCAGCCCGGCGGGGACCTCGTCGACGACCAGGCCGTCGTGGTCGACCCGCAGCGGGACGACCGTGACGCCGGTGGCCAGCAGCGCACCGACCGCCCTGCCGTATCCGGGGTCCTCCACGCCGACCCGGGAGCCGGGCGGCAGCAGCCGGGCCACCTCGGCGACGCCGGCGGAGGTGCCGCTGGTGCCCAGCACGTCGGCCGGGTCGGCGGGCAGGCCGCGGTGGCGCAGCAGGTGCTCGACGACGGCCGTGCGGAAGGCGGGGGTGCCGATCGGGTCCCAGCCGACGTCGGGCGGCTCGTCCCCCGCGGCGCGCCAGGCCCGGCGCCAGGCGGCCCGGTCCAGGACCTCCAGGCACGGTGCCCCGGGTCGCAGGTCCACCGCGACCGAGGGCGTCGGGTCGGGGCGGGACCGCCGGTCGACCGGTGCAGCCGGGGGCGTCCCGACGACGAAGGAGCCCACCCCACGGCGGCCCTCCAGCCAGCCCTCGGCGAGCAGCTGGTCGTAGGCGGCCGCGGTCACCGTGCGGCTGACGCCGAGGGTGCTCGCCAGCTGCCGGGTGGAGGGCAGCCGGTCCCCGACGCGGAGCACCGGGGAGGAGCGCAGGCCGTCGGCGAGCTGGACGGCCAGCGGCACGCCGCTGCGCCGGTCCAGCAGGACGGGCGGCTCGGTCATCGTCGCTCCGGTGGACTGGTGGGATCGGTGCAGATTGGCCCTGGGAGGATGCCACGCCGGCGGCCACGCTGGGGACCGTGACCAGCCTGCCGCTCTCCCCCACCCCCCGGTCCACCGTGCGCCGCAACGCCGTCCGGGCCCGGACCGACCGCGCCGAGCTGTACGCCGTGCTCGACGCCGGCCTGGTGGGCCACCTGGGCATGACACTGCCGACCGGCCCGCTGGTGCTGCCCACCGGCTACGGCCGGGACGGCGAGACGCTGTACCTGCACGGCTCCACCGGGGCGGCCACGCTGCGCGCGGCGGCATCGGGCGTGCCGGTCTGCTTCACCGTCACCCACGTCGACGGGATCGTCTACGCCCGGTCCTCCTTCCACCACTCGATGAACCACCGCAGCGCCGTCGTGCAGGGCGTGGCCCGGCTGGTCACCGACCCGGACGAGCGGTGGCACGGCCTCGGCGTCCTCACCGAGCACCTGGCGCCGGGCTCGTGGACGGCGTCCCGACAGCCCGACCGCAAGGAGCTCGCCGCGACGTCGGTGCTGGCGCTGGACCTCACCGAGGCCAGCGTCAAGACCCGGACCGGCCCACCCGGGGAGGACGAGCGCGACCTCGCCGACCCCGTGGCGGACTGGGCCGGGGTGCTGCCGCTGCGGACCGCGTGGGGCACCCCGGAGCCCTGCCCGCTGTTGCCGGCGGGCACCCCGGTGCCCGCCCGGGTCAGCTCGCGGGGGTGACCCGGAGCAGCTGGTCCTCGCCGTCGCCGTTGTCGGTGGTCAGGTACAGCGCGCCGTCGGCGCCCAGCTGCGGGCTGCGCACCCGGCCGTAGGTGCCCTCGAGCTCGGGGACGCGGAACTGCTCGACCAGCGAGCCGTCCTCGCCCAGCCGCAGGGCCAGCACGCCGGTGTCCTTCTGCACGCCCAGCAGCAGCAGCCCGTCGTAGGCGCCCCACTCCTCGCCGTCGAGGAAGGTGATGCCCGAGACCGCGATCGTGGGGTCCCCGGAGGACCAGACGGCCTCGATCGCGCCGGGGATCTCGGTGTCGGTCATCGGCACCGACTCGTCGTAGTCGCCCGCACCGACCGGGTCCCAGCCGTAGTTTCCGCCGTCGGTGGCCAGGTTGACCTCGTCGTCGACCTGGCTGCCCTGCTCGGCGGTGAAGACGGCGCCGGTGCCCGGCTGGACGGCGAGGCCCTGCACGTTGCGGTGCCCGTAGCCGACGATCGCGTGCGAGGTGGGGTCGGTCAGCTCCAGGAACGGGTTGCCCGCCGAGGGCTGCCCGGTCTGCGGGTCCACCCGGAGCACCTTGCCGGCCAGCGTGGACAGGTCCTGGGCGTTGGTGCCGACGGCGTTGTCCCCGGTGCCGACCAGCAGCTGTCCGGCGTCGTCGAAGCGCAGCCGGCAGCCGCCGTGCCGGCCGGAGTCTGCGTTGACCGGGATGCCACCCACCAGCGGGTCGGCGACCCGGGTGGCCGCAGTCCAGCCCTCGTCCACGGTCCAGGCGGTGACCTCGATGCCGGGCCCGCCGTCGGCGCCGCCGTCGGTGATGCCCGAGCAGGTGTAGAACCGGCGGCTGTCGTCGAAGGCCGGGTCGAGCACGAGGCCCATCAGACCGGTCTCGCCCTCGGCCCACACGTCGTCGAGGTCGGCGTCGAGCGCACGGGAGGTGCCGTCGGGCAGGACGACGGTCAGCCGGCCGTCCCGCTCGTCGAGCAGCAGCGTGCCGTCGGGGGCCTGCGCGACGTCCCAGGGGTGGTCCAGGCCGTCCAGGACCGTCTCCACCTGCAGTGCGGGGGCTCCGGCGGGCGGCTCGTCGGCCGCGTCGGAGGAGTCGGCGGCGCTGCACCCGGCGAGCAGCACCGCACCGGCCAGCAGAGCGGTCAGTCGAGCGGTACGTGGGTTCCCCATGCCCCCCACTGTCCCTGCCGTCCGGCCACGCTGCAGGGGCCCGCCGCGGGCCCCCGAGCGGTGGGGGGCGGCGTGACCCTCGTTCAGGCGCTGCGGGTGACGACGTACGCGCACAACGCGGACAGCGCCTCGCGGACCTCGCCGTCGGGCACGCTGCCCAGCCGGGCGCGGGCCCGGTCGGCGTACTGCTCGAGCACCTCGGTGGCGCGGGCCAGCGAGGCCGAGGAACGCAGCAGGGCCAGCGCCTCGGCGTGCTCGGCGTCGTCGGTGACGGGGCCGGCCACCAGCTCGCGCAGCCGGGCCTCGGCCGGGTCGTCGCCGGCCAGCGCCAGCAGCACCGGCAGGGTGGCGATGCCCTCGCGCAGGTCCGTGCCCGGGGACTTCCCCGAGGTGCCGGACTCGCTGACGATGTCGATGAGGTCGTCGGAGAGCTGGAAGGCCACCCCGACCTCCTCGGCGTAGGCGGTGAGGTCGGCCACGACGGCCGGGTCGACGCCGGCGAAGGTGGCCCCGAAGCGGGCCGAGGTGGCGACCAGGGACCCGGTCTTGTCCGCCAGCACCGACAGGTGGTGGGCGATCGGGTCCTCGCCGGGTGCCGGGCCGACGGTCTCCCGGATCTGGCCGGTGACCAGCCGCTCGAAGGTGCGGGCCTGCACCCGGACGGCGTCGGGGCCGAGGTCGGCGAGCAGGTCCGAGGCCCGGGCGAAGAGGAAGTCGCCGGTCAGGATGGCGATGCTGTTGCTCCACCGGCTGTTGGCGCTCGCCGCGCCCCGGCGGACGGCGGCCTCGTCCATGACGTCGTCGTGGTACAGCGTGGCCAGGTGGGTCAGCTCGCAGACCACCGCGGCGGTGGCGACCTGGGGGTCCTCGGCGTCGCCCAGGTGGGCGGCCAGCAGGGCCAGCACCGGGCGGAAGCGCTTGCCACCGGCGGTCATCAGGTGCGCGGCTGCCTCGCCGACGAACTCGTGCTCGCTGACGACGGCGGCCTGCAGTTCGCTCTCGACGCGGGCCAGGCCCGCCGCGAGGGACTCCCCCAGCTCACCCTCGGGCAGCCAGGCCCCGATCGTGGACGCCGGGGTGGCAGACCGGTTCCACAGCTGCGTCTGGCTCCCGCCCCCGGGGGTGGCGGTGCTGGCTCCGGTCATCAACGGTCGAAGATAGACGGCCTGGCTGGACGCCCGGTGGGCGGCTCCACCGGCCCGCTCACCCGACCAGCGTCGCGGCGCGGTCGGCCAGGTCCAGCACCGAGCCGGGGACCACCCCGAGGACCAGGGTGGCGGCCACCGTCACGGCCAGCACGATGGTCGTGGGCAGGCCGGGGACGCCGACCGTGGCCCCGTCGACGGCCGGGTCGGAGAAGTACATGAGCACGATCAGCCGCAGGTAGAAGAACGCGGCGACCGCGCTGGCGACCAGCGCGATGACCGCCAGCGGCCAGGCGCCGACCTCGATGGCGGCCCGGAAGACCGCGAACTTCCCGGTGAACCCGCTGGTCAGCGGGATGCCGGCCAGGGCCAGCAGCAGGAACGCCATGATCCCCGCGGTCAGCGGGGACCGCGTGGCCAGGCCGGCCCACTGGGACAGGTGGGTGGCCTCGCCGTCGCCGTCGCGGACCAGGGTGACCACGGCGAACGCGCCCAGCGTGGTGAGCCCGTAGGCCAGCAGGTAGAACAGCGTGGCCGCCAGGCCCGAGCCGGTCCCCCCGCCCAGGCCGATGACGCCGGTGAGCAGGAACCCGGCGTGCGCGATGGAGGAGTAGGCCAGCATCCGCTTGACGTCGGTCTGGGTGAGCCCCAGCACCGCGCCGACCAGCATGGAGACGATGGCGATGCCGTAGACGATCGGGCGCCAGGTCCAGTCCGCCGTGCCGAAGGCGACGTAGAGCAGCCGCAGGATCGCGCCGAAGGCGGCGACCTTGGTGCAGGCGGCCATGAACGCGGTGACCGGGGTGGGGGCGCCCTGGTAGACGTCCGGCGTCCAGGTGTGGAAGGGCGCGACTGAGGCCTTGAACAGCAGGCCGACGACGAGCAGCCCGAGACCCAGGACCAGCAGCGTGCCGGTGCCCTCGGTGGTGACGGACTCGCGGATCCCGGAGAGCCGGATGGTGCCGGTGGCTCCGTAGACCAGCGCCAGGCCGTAGAGGAAGAACGCGGAGGCGAAGGCACCGAGCAGGAAGTACTTGACCGCCGCCTCCTGGCTCAGCAGCCGGCGCCGGCGGGCCAGTCCGGAGATCAGGTACAGCGGCAGGCTGAGCACCTCGAGGGCGATGAACATGACCAGCAGGTCGTTCGCGGTGACGAAGAGCATCATCCCGCCGACGGCGAAGACGGCCAGCGGGTAGACCTCGGTCTGCACCCGCTCGCTGGTGAGCAGCTCACGGTCGCGCGGGCTGCCGGCGGGGACGGCGGCCGCGGCCACGAAGGAGGACCGGGCCGGGTCCAGCCCGCGCTCGGCGAACAGCAGGACCGACAGCGCGCCCAGGCCGGCGATGGTGGCCTGCAGGAAGAGCCCGGCGCCGTCGACGGCGAGGGCGCCGGCGGCGGTGACCTCCTCGGTGCCGTCCACGGCCAGCAGCAGCGTGGCGAGGAACGCCCCGACGGTGCCGACCAGGGCGAGGGCGACCTGGACGGGGTGCCGGACGGCGCGGGGGGCGAACGCCTCGACGAGCACGCCGATCGCGGCAGCCCCGAAGACGAGGAGCAGCGGGGCGAGCGCGGCCAGCGACAGCGACGGCGCCTGGATCGGACCCATCAGTCGGCTCCCTGCTCAGAGGTGGGTTCGGCGGTGACCGGCTCGGTGCCCGCCGGGTCGGAGCCGACGTCGACCATGGTGGCGGCGACGGCGGGGTCGATCAGCGCCAGCAGCGGCTGCGGGTAGACGCCCAGCCCGATGACCAGCGCGATCAGCGGCGCGACGACGACCAGCTCGCGGCGGCCCAGGTCACGGAACGCACCCGGCTTCTCCAGCACCAGGCCGCGAGCCGGGCCGTGCATGGTGCGCTGGATCATCAGCAGCACGTACAGCGCGGCGAGCACGATGCCGACGGTCGCGAGCACGGTGGCGACCGGCCAGGTCGGGAACGACCCGATGAGCACCAGGAACTCGGACACGAAGCTGTTGGTGCCCGGCAGCGCGAGGCTGGCCAGGCCCGCCACCAGCAGCACCCCGGCGAGCAGCGGGGCCTTCGTGGCGACGCCGCCGTAGTCGCCGATCTGCCGGGACCCGCCGCGGGCGATCAGCATGCCGACGACCAGGAAGAGCAGCCCGGTCGAGATGCCGTGGTTGACCATGTAGAGCACCGCGCCGGTGCCGCCCTCGGTGGTGAAGGCGAAGACGCCCAGCGCGATGAAGCCGAAGTGTGCGATCGACGTGTAGGTGACCAGCCGCTTCAGGTCGGACTGTCCCATCGCCAACAGCGCGGCGTAGCCGATGCCCAGGACCGCGAGCACCAGCACGTACGGCGCGAAGTCGCGGGCGGCGTCGGGGAACAGCGGCAGGCAGTACCGGATGAAGCCGAACGTGCCCACCTTGTCCAGCACGCCGACCAGCAGCACGCCGCCGCCGATCGGGGCCTCGGCACCGGAGTCGGGCAGCCAGGTGTGGAAGGGCACCAGCGGGGCCTTGATGGCGAAGGCGATGAAGAAGCCGAGGAAGAGCAGCTTCTGCACGCCCGGGTCGATCTCCAGCTGGCGCAGCGCGTCGAAGGCGAACGTGCCCTCGCCGAGCTGGCTGTTGCTCACCACGTACAGCCCGATGACCGAGGCCAGCATGACCAGCCCGCCGAGCAGGCTGTAGAGGAAGAACTTCACCGCGGCGTACTGCCGGCGGGGTCCGCCGAAGCTGCCGATGATGAAGTACATCGGGACGAGCATCGCCTCGAAGAAGACGTAGAACAGGAACACGTCGGTGGCCACGAAGACCCCGACCATCATCGCCTCGAGCACCAGCAGCCAGGCGAAGTAGGCCTTCATCGGCCGCCCGCCGGGCCCGGTGTCCCGCCAGGACGCGACGACGACGACCGGCACCAGCACCCCGATGAGCAGCAGCATCACCAGCGCGATGCCGTCGACGCCCAGGGCGAAGTCGACGCCGAACGCCGGGATCCAGGAGACCGACGTCGCCAGCTGGAACCGCTCGCCGCCGACGTCGAAGGCGACGGTGGCCAGCACCGCCAGGACCAGCACGACCAGGCTGACGGCCAGCGCCACGACCTTGGCCTGGGCGTCCCGGCCCCTGGGCAGGGCGGCGACGACGGCGCCACCCACCGCGGGCACCGCGATCATCGTGAGCAGCCACGGGAAGTCGCTCACGGGGTGTGCTCCCTGGGTCCGGAGGAGGTGTGGGCGGGCACGGGGACGGGCCTCACGAGGCCACCGCCAGCAGGGCGGCGGCGACGAGCACGGCGCCGCCGAGCATGCCCAGGGCGTAGGAGCGGACGAAGCCGGTCTGGGTGCGGCCCAGCCGGGACGAGGACCCGCCGAGGCCGGCGCCGATGCCGTTGACCAGGCCGTCGACGCCGCGGTTGTCGACGTAGACCAGGGCCCGGGTGAGCCACATCCCCGGCCGCATGAAGACCGTCTCGTTGACGGTGTCGGCGTAGAGGGCGTTGCGGGCCGCGCGCACCGGCAGCGACACGCGCTCGGGCGCGACGACGGGGACCTCGCGGCGGCCGACGAACAGCCAGGCCACCAGCACCCCGACCGCGACGACGAGGGTCACCAGCACGCTGACCGCCAGCGGCGGGACCACGTGCGCGGTCGCCTCCTCCGGCGCCCCGAACACCGGGGCCAGCCAGTCGGCGAGCGGGAACACCTCCACCAGCAGGAAGCCCGCGGCCACCGACCCGACGGCCAGCACCACCATCGGCGCCGTCATCACCGCGGGCGACTCGTGCGGGTGCACGCCGTCCTCCCAGCGGGGGCGGCCGGCGAACGTCATCAGCATCAGCCGGGTCATGTAGAACGCGGTCAGCCCGGCCCCCAGCACGGCGACCCCGCCCAGCAGGTACCCGGACACCCCGCCCCGGTCGAAGGCGGCCTCGATGATCGCGTCCTTGGTCCAGTAGCCGGACAGGAACGGGAAGCCGATCAGGGCGAGGTAGCCCAGCCCGAAGGTGACGAACGTGGTCTTCATCCGCCCGGCCAGGCCGCCGAAGCGGCGCATGTCGGTCTGGTCGCCCATGCCGTGCATGACCGATCCCGCGCCCAGGAACAGCCCGGCCTTGAAGAAGCCGTGGGTGAGCAGGTGCGCGATCGCGGCCACGTAGCCGACCGGGCCCAGCCCGACGGCCAGGAACATGTAGCCGATCTGGCTGACCGTGGACCAGGCCAGCACCTTCTTGATGTCGTCGAAGGCGCAGCCCGCGACCGCGCCGATCAGGATCGTGATCGCACCGACCACCAGCACGACGGTGCGGGCGGTGGGGCTGGCGTCGAAGACCGGGGCACTGCGGGCGATCAGGTAGACCCCGGCGGTGACCATGGTGGCCGCGTGGATGAGCGCCGAGACCGGGGTCGGGCCCTCCATGGCGTCGGGCAGCCAGGCCTGCAGCGGGAACTGCCCGGACTTGCCGCACGCGCCCAGCAGGAGCAGCAGGCCCAGCGCGGTGACCGTGCCGCCGGCCAGCAGGCCGACCGAGCCGAGGACACCCGCGTAGGACGTCGTCCCCAGCTGCACGAACATCACGAAGACCGCCAGGGCCAGGCCGACGTCCCCGACCCGGTTCATGACGAACGCCTTCTTGGCGGCGGTGGCCGCGGCCGGGCGCTGGTACCAGAACGCGATCAGCAGGTAGGAGGCGAGACCGACGCCCTCCCAGCCGACGTAGAGCGCCACGAAGCTGTCGCCCAGGACCAGCAGCAGCATCGCGGCGACGAAGAGGTTCAGGTAGGCGAAGAACCGGCGGCGGGCCGGGTCGTGGGCCATGTAGCCGACCGAGTACACGTGGATGAGCGCGCCGACCCCGGTGATCAGCAGCACGAAGACCGCCGACAGCGGGTCGTAGAGCAGCCCCGCGGTCACGTCCAGCTGCCCGGTGGAGATGAAGGTGAACAGCTCCACGCCGACGCTCTTCGTGGTGAGCCCGGACAGCTGCACGGTGCTCGCGACAGCGAGGACGAACGCGGCGACGACGGTGCCGATGGCCAGCAGGTGGCCCCACCGGTCGGTGCGCTTCCCGCCCAGCAGCAGCACGGCCGCGCCGGCCAGCGGCAGCGCGATCAGCAGCCAGGACGCAGCGAGCAGGCCCGTCGCGGGCACGGTTTCCACGAGTCTGCTCCGCTCAGTACTTCAGCAGGTTGGCGTCGTCGACCGACGCCGATCGGCGGGTGCGGTAGATCGACATGATGATCGCGAGACCGACCACGACCTCGGCCGCGGCGACGACCATCACGAAGAACGCGATGACCTGCCCGTCGAGGGTGCCGGTGGCCCGGGCGAAGGTGACCAGCGTCAGGTTCACCGAGTTGAGCATCAGCTCGATGCACATGAAGACCACGATGGCGTTGCGTCGCACCAGCACGCCGACCGCGCCGATGGTGAACAGCACCGCGGCCAGCACCAGGTAGTTCGTCAGGCTCATCGGAGCTCTCCCCCGGTCCCGCGGGTGGTCCCCAGCGCGCCGTCGGGGCCATCGCCCCGCCCTGCCCCCGGACCCCACCCGCCACCGCTGTGGCCGCCCGGCGGCAGCTCGTCGACCACCTGGGGCTCGACCCCGGTGGCGAAGCTGGCCTCGGACGGGCTGCCGTCGGGCAGCCGGCCGGGGGCGGCGATCGAGTTGGCCCGGGCGTAGATGCCGGGGCCGGGCAGGGTCTGCGGGTGCTCGGAGGTGAGGAACCGGGCGCGGGACAGCTCCTTCTGGGTCTGCCGGCTGCCGGGTTCGCGCTCGATGTGCGCCAGCACCATCGCCCCGACCGCGGCGGTGATCAGCAGCGCGCTGGTGACCTCGAAGGCCAGCAGGTAGCGGGTGAACAGCAGCCGGGCGATCGCCTCGATGTTGCCGTCTGCCGCTCCCCCGGCGCCGCCCTGCACGGCCTCCAGGCCCGCGACCGGGAGGTCCTGGGTCGCCCGGGCGATGCCGGCCCCGACCAGGCCGGCGAAGCCGACGCCCAGCACGGTGGCCGCGACCCGCTGGCCCCGCAGGGTCTCCACCACGGAGTCCGAGGAGTCCCGGCCGACCAGCATCAGCACGAAGAGGAACAGGATCATGATCGCGCCGGTGTAGACGATGATCTGCACCGCGCCGAGGAACGGTGCCTCCTGGACGACGTAGAAGACGCCGAGTGCCAGCATCGTGTTGACCAGGAACAGCGCCGAGTGCACGGCGTTGCGGGCGAAGACCATGCCCAGCGCCCCGGCCAGCGCGATCGGGCCCAGCACCCAGAACGTGACGGCCTCGCCGGTGCCGATCTCGACGGCGGCCAGCACGTCGGTCACGAGCCCGCCCCCGGCACGCGCAGGTAGTAGTCCTTCTCGTCGTCCCCCAGGCGCATCGGGTGCGGGGGCTGCTCCATGCCGGGCAGCAGCGGGGCCATCAGCTGCTCCTTGGTGTAGATCAGCGACGCGCGGTCGTCGTCGGCCAGCTCGAAGTCGTTGCTCATCGTCAGGGAGCGGGTGGGGCAGGCCTCGATGCACAGCCCGCAGAAGATGCAGCGCAGGTAGTTGATCTGGTAGACCGCGCCGTACCGCTCCCCCGGGGAGAACCGCTGCTCCTCGGTGTTGGTGCCGCCCTCGACGTAGATGGCGTCGGCCGGGCAGGCCCAGGCGCAGAGCTCGCAGCCCACGCACTTCTCCAGGCCGTCCGGGTGCCGGTTGAGCACGTGCCGGCCGTGGTAGCGCGGCTTGGTGACCTTGGGGGTCTCCGGGTACTGCTCGGTGGTCACCTTCGTGAACATCGTGGCGAAGGTGACGCCGAAGCCCTGGGCCGGTGCCGGCAGCCAGCTGGTCCGCTTGGCCGGCGCGGACGCCGTCCCCCCGGACTGCTCGACCTCACCGCCGGAGCGCCGGGCGGGGGTCTGCTCAGGCATCGGGTTCCTCCGTGGCGGGGGTCGGGCGGGAACGGCGGCCGGTGCTGACGACGGACCCGGCGGCGACCGGTTCGCCGTCGCCCAGGCGGGGCGAGGGCGGGACGACGAGGTCCATCGGCGGGATGGGGAACCCGCCCTCGGCGCGGGCCGGGCCGGAGCGCTGCGCGGGCCGGCGGCGGGCCCCCGCGGTGCGCACCGGGGGCAGCACCTCGGGCTCGGTCGGGTTGATCGACCCGGCCGCGGCGTTGAGCGCGGCGATCCGGGTGTCCCGGTTGGCCCGCCGGGAGGCCACCAGCAGCACCCCGAGCACGACCGCCGCGATCGGGACGCCGACGTAGAGCGCGACCTCGCCGCTGGACAGGTCGTACTCCCGGGAGACGGTGCGCATGGTGGCCACCGCGAGGATCCACACCAGCGCGGTGGGGACCAGCACCTTCCAGCCGAAGCGCATGAACTGGTCGTAGCGCAGCCGGGGCAGGGTGCCGCGCAGCCAGATGAAGACGAACAGCGCGGCGACGACCTTGCCGGCGAACCACAGCAGCGGCCACCAACCGGTGTTCGCGCCGTCCCAGACCGAGATCGGCCAGGGCGCCCGCCAGCCGCCCAGGAACAGCGTCGCGGCCAGCGCGGAGACGGTGACCATGTTGACGTACTCGGCGAGGAAGAAGAGCGCGAACTTCAGCGAGGAGTACTCGGTGTGGAACCCGCCGACCAGCTCGGACTCGGCCTCGGGCAGGTCGAAGGGCGCCCGGTTGGTCTCCCCGACCACGGCGATGACGTAGATGACGAAGGACACCGGCAGCAGGACGGCGTACCAGGACGGGCCCTGGAAGGTGAGCCCGAAGAAGTCCAGCTCGTTGCCCCCGGCCTGGGCCGCGACGATCTCGGAGGTGCTCATCGTGCCGGCGTAGAGGAACACCGCGACGATGGAGAGCCCCATGGCGATCTCGTAGCTGACCATCTGGGCGGCGCTGCGCAGGCCGCCCAGCAGCGGGTACGTCGACCCCGACGCCCAGCCGCCGAGCACGATCCCGTAGACGCCCATCGCCGAGCAGGCCAGCACGATGAGCACCCCGATCGGGGCGTCGATGAGCTGCAGCGGCGTCTGCTGGCCGAAGATCGACACCTCGGGGCCCAGCGGGATGACCGAGAAGGCCAGGAACGCCGGGATCGTGGCGATGACCGGGGCGATGAAGTAGACCGGCTTGTCCGCCATCGCCGGCATGACGTCCTCCTTGAACGCCAGCTTCAGCCCGTCGGCCAGGCTCTGCAGGTAGCCGCGCGGGCCGACCCGGTTGGGCCCCGAGCGCTGCTGCATCCGGGCGACGACCTTGCGCTCGAAGACGATCGCGAACAGCGTCATGACCACCAGCACGCCGAAGACGCCGACGACCTTGATGACGACGATCCACCAGACGTCGGTGCCGAAGTCCTCCAGCGTGGGCTGGTCGGTGGCGGCCAGGACGCTCACGCGGCGCTCCCCGGGGTGAGCCGGACGACGGCGCCGGGGCCGGCACCCAGGCCGGTGCGGACGTGGCTGCCCGGTGAGCGCATCGGCACCCACACCACCCGGTCGGTCATCTCGGTGACCTGCACTGGCAGGGTGATCGACCCGGCCGGGCCGGTCAGGGTGACCGGGTCCCCGTCGGCGACGCCCAGGCGCAGCGCGGTCTCCTTGCCCAGCCGGGCGACCGGCGGGCGGGCGGTGCCGGCCATCGCCGGCTCGTCGCGCTGCAGGGTGCCGTCGTCCAGCAGCTGGTGCCAGGAGGCGAGGACGGCGTCGTCGGGGCCCAGCCGGGGACTGGCGGCGGGGGCGACGTCCAGGCCACGGACCTCGCGGGTCCGCCCGGCGCCGCCCAGCTCCACCAGCTCGCGGCGTGCCGCGTCCACCCCGGCCAGCCCGAGGCGGACGCCGAGGGCGTCGGCCAGCCCGGTGAGCACCCGGGCGTCGGTCAGCGCGCCGGTGCCGTGCAGGGTCGCGTCGAAGGGGCGGACCCGGCCCTCCCAGTCCAGGTAGCTGCCGGCCTTCTCCGGGGCGGCGGCCACCGGCAGGACGACGTCGGCGTGGTCGGTGACCGCGGTCGGGAAGAGCTCGAGGCTGACCACGAACCCGGCGGCGGCCAGTGCGGCCTCGGCGAGCGCGGGGTCGGGCAGGTCGGCGGGGTCGACACCGCCGACGAGCAGGCCACCGAGGCGGCCCTCGCGGGCGGCGGTGAGGATGCCGGTGGTGTCCCGGCCGGGCTTCACCGGCAGCTCGGCGCCCCACAGCGCGCCGACCTCCTCGCGGGCCACCCGGTCCTCCACCGCCCGGCCGCCGGGCAGCAGCGCGGGCAGCGCGCCGACCTCGACGGCACCGCGCTCCCCGGCCCGCCGGGGCACCCAGCCGATCCGGGCGCCGGTGACGCGGGCCAGGGCGGACAGCGCCGACAGCGCGCCCGGGGTCTCGGCCAGCCGCTCACCGGCCAGCACGACGGCACCCTCCAGCCGCAGCGCCGCCGCGGCCGCGGCGCCCACACCACCGGCCGAGTCGGCGGCCAGCGCGCGCAGCACCGCCCCCTCCAGCCCGGGCGGGGTGGCCAGCAGGGTGGCGTCCAGCTTCTCGTCGGCCCGGGTCGCGAACGGGGCGACGTCGAAGACCGGCAGCGCCCGCTCGCGGACCGCCCGACGCAGCCGGAGGAAGACGATCGGCGACTCCTCCTCGGGCTCGAAGCCGACCATCAGCACCGCGGGGGCGGCGACCAGCTCGTCGTAGGTGACCGCCCCGGCGCCGGGCGCGGTGCCGGCGACGTGCGCGGCCAGGAAGGACAGCTCCTCCGCGGAGTGCGCGCGGGCCCGGGCGTCGACGTCGTTGGTGCCCAGGGCGACCCGGGCGAACTTGGCGTAGGCGTAGGCGTCCTCGACGGTGAGCCGGCCGCCGGGCAGCACCCCGACCCCGCCGTCCGCACGGGCGGCGGCCAGGCCGGCGGCCGCGGCGGCCCAGGCCTCGGGCCAGGACGTCGGCTGCAGCACGCCGTCCCGGCGGACCAGCGGGGTGGTGAGCCGCTCGTTGGCCGCGGCGTAACGGAAGGCGAACCGGCCCTTGTCGCAGTTCCACTCGGTGTTGACCGCCGGGTCGTCGCCGGCCAGCCGGCGCATCACGGTGCCGCGCCGGTAGTCGGTGCGCTGGGCGCAGCCCGAGGCGCAGTGCTCGCAGACGCTGGGCTCGCTGCGCAGGTCGAAGGGGCGCGACCGGAACCGGTAGGCCGCGCTGGTCAGCGCACCGACCGGGCAGATCTGCACCGTGTTGCCGGAGAAGTAGGACTCGAAGGGCTCGCCCTCGCTGACCGACACCTGCTGCAGCGCGCCGCGCTCGAAGAGCTCGATGAACGGGTCGCCGGCGACCTGCTGGGAGAACCGGGTGCAGCGGGCGCAGAGCACGCAGCGCTCCCGGTCCAGCAGCACCTGGGAGCTGATCGGCAGCGGCTTGGGGTAGGTCCGCTTGGTCTCGACGAACCGGCTCTCCGAGCGCCCGTTGCTCATCGCCTGGTTCTGCAGCGGGCACTCCCCGCCCTTGTCGCAGACCGGGCAGTCCAGCGGGTGGTTGACCAGCAGCAGCTCCAGGGTGCCCTGCTGGGCCTTCTCGGCGACCTCGCTGGTCAGCTGGGTCCTCACCACCATGTCCGGGCTGACCGGCACCGTGCAGCTGGCGACCGGCTTGCGCTGGCCCTCCACCTCCACCAGGCACTGCCGGCACGCCCCGACCGGCTCCAGCAGCGGGTGGTCGCAGAACCGCGGGATCTGCACCCCGATCTGCTCGGCGGCCCGGATGATCAGCGTGCCCGCGGGCACGGCGACGTCGAAGCCGTCGATGGTGCAGCGGACGTGGTCGGCCGGGGTGTGCGGTCCGGGGACCGCGGGCGCCTGGGCGGGGGCGGGTTCGGGGGTGGTCATGCCATCGCTCCCACGGGCTCGAGACGCAGCGAGCGGCCCAGCCGGCCCTGCTCGTCGGGGGGCAGCAGCGCGACGTAGTCGTCGCGGAAGTACTTCAGGCTCGAGGCGATGCAGCTGGTCGCGCCGTCGCCCAGGGCGCAGAAGGAGCGGCCCAGGATGTTGTCGCAGGTGTCGGTGAGCAGGTCCAGGTCGGTGGCCCGGCCGTGCCCGGCGACCAGCCGCTCCAGGATCTGGGTCAGCCAGTACGTGCCCTCCCGGCAGGGGGTGCACTTGCCGCAGCTCTCGTGGGCGTAGAACTCGGTGAAGCGCATCGTGGCC
This sequence comes from Klenkia sp. AC732, assembly GCF_979256525.1. Classification (NCBI taxonomy): domain Bacteria; kingdom Bacillati; phylum Actinomycetota; class Actinomycetes; order Geodermatophilales; family Geodermatophilaceae; genus Klenkia; species Klenkia sp. AC732. The sequence continues at coordinate 30,400 of NZ_CEEDOS010000028.1, forward strand.
TCGACGATCGAGTCGGTCTCGTCGAAGACCATCAGCGCCGTCGTCCCCAGCATCGAGCCGGCCGCCGCGACCGAGTCGAAGTCCAGCGGGACGTCGAGGTGGTCGGCGGTGAAGAACGGGGTGGAGGAACCGCCCGGCGTCCAGAACTTGAGCTGGTGCCCGGGCCGGACGCCGCCGGCCATCTCCAGCAGCTCGCGCATCGTGGTGCCCATCGGCGCCTCGTACTGCCCGGGGTGCACCACCCGGCCCGACAGCGAGTAGATCTTGGGCCCGGGCGACTTCTCCGGCCCGAAGGCCTTGAACCAGGCCGACCCGCCGCGCACCACGAACGGCACGCTGGCCAGGGTCTCCACGTTGTTGACCACCGTCGGGGCGCCGTAGAGCCCGGCGACGGCGGGGAAGGGCGGCTTGAGCCGCGGCTGCCCGCGCATGCCCTCCAGGGAGTCCAGCAGCGCCGTCTCCTCCCCGCAGATGTAGGCGCCGGCCCCCGCGTGCACGACGACGTCGAGGTCGAAGCCCGAGCCGTGCACGTCCCTGCCGAGGTGGCCGGCGGCGTAGGCCTCGGCGACGGCGGCGACCAGCCGGCGGTGGGCGTGCACGGCCTCGCCGCGGACGTAGACGACCGCGTAGTGGCAGCGGATGGCGTACGAGGCGATGGCCACGCCCTCCACCAGGGAGTGCGGGTCGGCCATCATCAGCGGGACGTCCTTGCAGGTCCCGGGCTCGCCCTCGTCGGCGTTGACCACCAGGTACTTGGGCTTGGCGGCCGGTCCGGTCGGGGTCTCCCCCGGCTTGGGCTGCGGGATGAACGACCACTTCATCCCGGTCGGGAACCCGGCGCCGCCGCGGCCGCGCAGGCCGGAGTCCTTCACCAGGGTCACCAGCTCGTCGGGCGTCATGCCCAGCGCCTCCCGCCAGGCCACGTAGCCCTCGGTGCGCTCGTAGGTCTCGATGGTCCAGGACCGGTCCTCGGCGTAGCGCGTGGTGAGGACGGGGGTGAGCGGCATGGCTCAGACCTCTCGCTCGATCGAGGTGCCGGACCCGGACTGGGCCTGCTCGGCGGGGTGCTCGACGCCGGCGTCCCGGTCGGCCGCGGCACGGCCGGCCGGTTCGGGGCGGTCGGGGTGGTTGGACAGCGCGCCGGCCCGCTCCGCCGGGTTGTCCGCGGCGGCGACCTCGGCGTCGGCGGCCTGCTCGCCGGGCGTCCCGCCGTCCCCCGCCCCGCCCTGGCGTGGGATCCCTTGCACATCGCTGGCACCGTCTGCCGTGTGCGAGGGATCCCATGCCGAGGCGGCGGGGGTGGGCATCGGGGGTGCCGACTCGCCGCGCTCGGCGGCCAGCCGCACCCCGCGCAGGGTGGGGACGCCGGCCGAGGGCCCGTCGACGGCGGCCTGCGCGGCCGCGGCGTCGGCGTGCTGGGACAGCCCTGCCAGCTGCCGGGAGACGCCGCGGAAGTCGGTCAGCGGGGCACCGCGGGTGGGCGGCGGCTTCTCGCCCCGGCGCAGCGCGGCGACCAGCTCGAGGGCGGACTCGACGTCCTGCTGGTCGTAGAACTCGTAGTCCACCGTGACGACGGGGGCGTAGTCGCAGGCGGCCAGGCACTCGGCGTGCTCCAGGGTGACCGAGCCGTCGGCGGTCGTCTGGTCGTGGCCCACGCCCAGCTCGGCCGACAGCCGGTCGTAGACCCGCTGGCCGCCGAGCACCGCGCACAGCGTGTTGGTGCAGACGCTGACCAGGTGCCGGCCGGTGGGACGGCGCTTGTACATCGTGTAGAACGTCGCGACCGCGCCCACCTCGGCCTTGGTCAGGCCCAGCTCCTGCGCGCACAGCGCGATGCCCTCGGGCGAGACGTACCCCTGCACCGACTGGACCAGGTGCAGCATCGGCAGCAGCGCCGAGCGGGGCACCGGGTAGCGGGCCATCAGCTCCCGGCACTCGGCGCGGGTGGTGTCGGTGAGCGGCGGGAGGTCCGCACGCACCTCGGTCGGGCTGGAGTCCAGCCCGGTCACCGCCGTCCCCTCTGCGGATCCCGGCAACGCGGTCATCGGTCCACGCCTCCCATCACGGGGTCGATCGAGGCGATCGCGGCGATGACGTCGGCGATCATGCCGCCCTCGCTCATCGCCGCCGTCGCCTGCAGGTTGGTGAAGCTGGGGTCGCGCACGTGCACCCGGAACGGGCGGGTGCCGCCGTCGCTGACCACGTGGAAGCCGAGCTCGCCACGGGGGGACTCGATGGCCTGGTAGACCTGCCCGGCCGGCACCCGGAACCCCTCGGTGACCAGCTTGAAGTGGTGGATCAGGGCCTCCATCGACTGGCCCATGATGTGCTTGACGTGGTCCAGGGAGTTGCCCATGCCGTCGGCGCCCAGGGACAGCTGCGCGGGCCAGGCGATCTTCTTGTCCTCGACCATCACCGGGCCCGGGCGCAGCCGGTCCAGGGCCTGCTCGACGATCTTCAGCGACTCGTTGACCTCGGCCATCCGGACCAGGTAGCGGCCCCAGGCGTCGGAGGTGTCGGCCGTGGGGACCTCGAAGTCGTAGGTCTCGTAGCCGCAGTACGGCTCGACCTTGCGCAGGTCCCAGGGCAGCCCGGCGCTGCGCAGGATCGGGCCGGTGACGCCCAGGGCCAGGCAGCCGGTGACGTCGAGGTAGCCCACGTCGCGCAGCCGGCGCTGCCAGATGGGCTGGCCGGTGAGCAGCCGGTGGAAGCCGGCGACCCGCTCGGGCATGACGGTGAGGAACTCGCGGATCTTGGCCTCGACCCCGTCGGGGAGGTCCTGGGCCAGGCCGCCGGGGCGCACGTAGGCGTGGTTCATCCGCAGCCCGGTGATCTCCTCCAGCAGGTCCAGCACGAGCTCGCGCTCGCGGAACCCGTTGGTCATCCCGGTGAGGGCGCCCATCTCCATGCCGAAGGTGGCCAGCCCGACCAGGTGCGAGGCGATCCGGTTGAGCTCCATCACCAGCACCCGGATGGTGGTGGCCCGCTCGGGCACCTCGATGCCCAGCAGCTTCTCCACCGCCAGGCAGTAGGCGGTCTCGTTGAACAGCGGCGCCAGGTAGTCCATCCGGGTCACGAAGGTCGTGCCCTGGGTCCAGGTCCGGTACTCGGTGTTCTTCTCGATGCCGGTGTGCAGGTAGCCGATGACGACGCGGGCCTTGGTGACCGTCTCGCCCTCGAGGTCCAGCACCAGCCGGAGCACCCCGTGGGTGGAGGGGTGCTGCGGCCCCATGTTCACGACCAGCCGCTCCTCGGCGAGCGGGTCCGAGCCGAAGGTCAGGTCCCAGTCGCCCCCGGTGACCGTGTAGACCCGGCCCTCGGTGGTCTCGCGCGAACCGGCGTAGGGGTCGGTGGTGGTCACCGGTAGGACCGCCTCTCGTCCGGGGGCGGGATCGTCGCGCCGTGGTACTCCACGGGGACGCCGCCGAGCGGGTAGTCCTTGCGCTGCGGGTGCCCGTCCCAGTCGTCGGGCATGAGGATCCGGGTCAGCGCCGGGTGGCCGTCGAAGACGACGCCGAACATGTCGAAGGCCTCCCGCTCGTGCCAGTCGGCCGTCGGGTACACCCGGGTCACGCTGGGCACGTGCGGGTCCTCCGCGGTGACGGCGACCTCCAGCCGGACCCGGCGCCGGTAGGTCATCGACGTCAGGTGGTAGACGACGTGCAGCCGCTTGCCGGCCGGGCCGCCGGCGTCCAGGTAGTCCACGCCGGACACCGAGGAGCACAGCTCGAAGCGCAGCGCGTCGTCGTCCCGGAGGGCCTGGACGAGGGCCAGCAGGTGCTCGCGCTCGACGAAGTAGGTGATCTCGCCGCGGTCGACGAGCACCCGCGGCACGGCGGCGTCGTAGGTGGCCTGCCCGACGGCGTCCACCAGGGCGTCGGTGACCTCGTCGAACCAGCCGCCGTAGGGCCGCTCGGTGGAGTGCAGCGCGACCGCACCGCCGGGCTCGACCCGGACCAGGCCGCCGAAGCCGGAGGTGTCACCGCTGCCGCTGACGCCGAAGGCGCCGGTGCGGAAGCCGGTCACGACCGCTCACCCGGCAGCAGGACGGCGTTGCCCCCGCGCTGCTCGATGGCGAACTGGCCGGTGCGGCCGCGGGCGGCGGCGTCCTCGTAGGCCTTCTTCGCCGCCTTGTCCACCCGCACCGTGGAGGGCATCGCGACGTGCAGGTCGGGGGCGGTGCCGTCGGCCCGGGCAGCGGCGAGCGCCGCCGCCCGCTTGGGGCCCAGCGGCTCGTGCTGGATCTTGTGGTGCAGCTTGAGGATGGCGTCCATCAGCATCTCCGGCCGCGGCGGGCAGCCGGGCAGGTACATGTCCACCGGGACGATGTGGTCGACGCCCTGGACGATCGCGTAGTTGTTGAACATCCCGCCCGAGCTGGCGCAGACGCCCATCGACAGCACCCAGCGCGGCTCGGGCATCTGGTCGTAGATCTGGCGGAGGACCGGCGCCATCTTCTGGCTCACCCGCCCGGCCACGATCATCAGGTCCGCCTGTCGCGGGGAGGCCCGGAAGACCTCCATGCCGAAGCGGGCCAGGTCGTAGCGCCCGGCGCCCGAGGCCATCATCTCGATCGCGCAGCAGGCCAGGCCGAAGGTGGCCGGCCACAGCGAGGACTTCCGGGTCCAGTTGACCAGCTTCTCGACGCTGGTCAGCAGGACGCCGCTGGGGAGCTTCTCTTCCAGGCCCATGTGCTCAGTCCCATTCCAGTCCACCGCGACGCCAGACGTAGGCGTAGGCGATGAACACGGTGGCGATGAAGACGGCCATCTCGACCAGGCCGAAGACCCCGAGCTGGTCGTTGGCGACCGCCCAGGGGTAGAGGAAGACGATCTCGATGTCGAAGACGATGAACAACATCGCGGTCAGGTAGTACTTGATCGGGAAGCGGCCGCCGGTGAGCGGCTGGTCGACCGGCTCGATGCCGCACTCGTAGGCCTCGAGCTTGGCGCGGTTGTAGCGCCGGGGGCCGATGAAGGGCGCCGCGGTCACCGAGAACAGCGCGAACCCCGCCGCCAGCACGAACAGCCCGACGAGCGGGACGTAGGTCGCGAGCACCGCTGCTGCCTCCCCCGGGGTCCTCGACGAGCTTGTGAATTGGTTCACAAGCCGTTCTGGTTCGACCCTATGTCGGAGATCACACCGGAGGGAAGAGACCCCCCGACGGCGTGGCGGAACTGAGGGTGCCCTTCCCTGCTCGCGGGCAGGTCACGGGCGGGGTCCCGCGGTCAGGCGGCGGGCAGCACCCGGGTCAGGACGGCGAGGGTCCGGTCCAGGGCGTCGCCGTCCCGGCCGTCGTGCAGGTTGCCCGTCAACCGCAGCGCGGCGCGCACCAGTGCGGGGCGTTTGAGACCGTGCGCCAGGGCGAACCGGGTGAAGTCGGGGCGGGCCAGCAGGGCCAGGAAGCCCGCGCCCAGCCGGTGGTGCCCGCCGTACTGCTCGGCCAGCCGCACCGGGTAGCGGCGCAGCGCGGCCTCCCGGGCCGGGCCCTCGGGCAGCGCCAGCGCCTCCACGGCCACCGCGGCGGCGGTCGCCGCGGTCTCCATGGCGTAGCTGATGCCCTCCCCGTTGAACGGGTTGACCGACCCGGCGGTGTCCCCGACCAGCAGCAGACCGCGGGTGTAGGCCGGCCGGCGGGACAGCGACGTGGGCAGCCCCGCACCGCGCAGCGGGGTGGCCGCCTCGACGTCGAGCTCCCACTCCGGGGGCAGGGTCGCCAGCCAGCGGCGGTAGACCGTGCGGGCGTCGTCGTCGGCGGTGCGGCGGGTGTCCAGGAAGCCGAAGCCGACGTTCGCCGTCCCGTCGCCCATCGGGAACAGCCAGCCGTAGCCGGGCATCGACGCGGCATCGGGCCCGCGGTCGGTCAGGTCGAAGGAGATGTCCAGGTACGGGTCGGCGCCCCGCGGCGTCGGCACGTACTGCCGGACGGCGACCCCCAGCGGCAGGTCGGTGCGCCGGTTGAGGCCCAGCGCCTTGGCCAGCCGGCCGGACAGGCCCTCGGCGGAGACGACCAGCGGCGCCCGCCAGGTGACCGGCTCCTTGTCCGGGCCGACCTGGGCCCGCACGCCGCAGACCCGGCCGGCGTCGTCGAGCAGCGGGTCGGTGACGGTGACGCCGTGGTGCACCTGCGCGCCGGCGGCCTCCGCGTGCCGCGCGAGCTGGTCGTCCAGGTCGGCGCGGGTGCGGATCAGCCCGTACCCCGGCCACCGCGACAGCTCCGGCCAGTCGACCTCGGTGACCTGCCCGCCGCCGAAGACCCGAAGGCCGCGGTGCCGGACCCAGCCCTGCGAGGTGTCCACGCCCATCGCGTGCAGCGCGGCGACCCCGCGCGGGGTGAGGCCGTCGCCGCAGACCTTCTCCCGCGGGAAGTGCGCCTTCTCCAGCACCACCACGTCGAGCCCGGCGGCGGCCAGCCAGTACGCGGCGCTCGACCCGGCCGGCCCGGCGCCCACGACCACGACGTCCGCGGACCGACCGGTGGGCTGGGGTGCGCTCGTCACCGGCCGATCCTACGGACGCTCAGCTGGGCGGCGGCGCGATCGGGTCGGTCGGGCTGGGCACCGGTGACGTCGGCGGGGTGGGCTCGGACGGGACCGGGTCCACCGGGGTGGGCGGGAGGCCGTCGGGACCGGGGTCGGGTGTCGCGGGGAACGTCATGCCCGGGGGTGCCCCGGCCGGCGCCCGCCCAACCGCCTCAGACCCGGGTGCCCCGGTGCAGCGCCACGATGCCCCCGGTCAGGTCCCGCCAGGCCACGTCGGCCCAGCCGGCGGCCTGCAGCTTCGCCGCCATCGCCGGCTGCGCTGGCCAGGCCCGGATCGACTCGGCCAGGTACACGTAGGCCTCGGGGTTGCTGCTGACCGCGGTGGCGATCTTCGGCAGCGCCTTCATCAGGTACTCGGTGTAGACGGTGCGGAACGGCGTCCAGACCGGGCTGGAGAACTCGCACACCACCAGCGTGCCGCCTGGGCGGGTGACCCGGCGGAACTCGCGCAACGCGGCGTCGGGGTCCGCGACGTTGCGCAGCCCGAAGGAGATGACGACGCCGTCGACGCTCTCGTCGGCCAGCGGCAGCGCCATCGCGTCCCCGGCGACCATCGGCACCGGCCGGTGGGACCCGGCACGCAGCATCCCCTGGGAGAAGTCACAGGCGATGGCGGTGACCCCACCCGAGGCCAGCTCGACGGTGGAGACCCCGGTGCCGGCGGCGACGTCCAGCACGGTCTGCCCGGGGCGGGCGCCCAGCGCCTCGCGGGTGGCCCGCCGCCAGCCGGCGTCCAGCCCGCCGGAGAGCACCGTGTTGGTCAGGTCGTACTTGCCCGCGACCCGGTCGAACATCGCGGCGACCTCGGCGGGGCGCTTGTCCAGCGTCGCGCGGTAGCCCGTGCCCTGTGTCGGATCTCCTGAGCTCACGCCCGACGACGATACGGCGGTGCTCCTACTCTGGAGCGGGTGAGCACGGTGGCCCTGGGCACTCCCCCAGCGACGGACGCCGTGGTCACGACCCCGCTCGGCACCCGCCGGACCCCCCTGCTCAACCTGCTCCCGGTCCAGGGCGCGGTCTCCTGGGTCCGCCGCGGCGAGGGCCTGGTCGGCTGGGGCGAGGCCGACCGGCTCGAGGTCAGCGGCCCCGGTGCGCTCGCCGAGGCCTCGGCCTGGTGGGCCGACCGCTGTGCCCGCACCGACGTCACCGACCCGCTCGGCGTCCCCGGCTCGGGGCCGGTCGTGTTCGCCTCGGTCGCCTTCGACCCCGCCGTCGGGACGTCGGTCTTCGTCGTCCCCGAGGTCGTGGTCGGACGACGGGGCGGGCAGACCTGGGTGACGACGACCGGCGACGCCGCCGACCGCCCGGTGCTGGAGACCTCCGGCGAGGAGGCCGACACCTCCATCGGCCAGCTGGCCTACGCCGACGGCGCCCTGGACCCGGTGACCTGGTGCGGTGCCGTGGCCCGGGCCGTGGAGCGCATCGACGCCGGTGAGCTGGCGAAGGTGGTGCTGGCCCGGGACCTGCTGGTCACCGCCGACCACCCGCTGGACCCGCGCCGGCTGCTGCTGCGCCTGGCCAGCCGGTTCCCCGACTGCTGGACCTTCGCCGTCGACGGGTTGCTGGGCGCCACCCCCGAGCTGCTGCTGCGCCGCACCGGCCGGGAGCTGTCCTCCCGGGTGCTGGCCGGCACCGCCGCCCGCGGTGCCGACGCCGAGGACGCCCGGCTCGCCGACGCCCTGGTGCACTCGGCCAAGGACCTCGCCGAGCACGAGTACGCGGTGGCCTCCCTCGCGCAGGCGCTGCGCCCGTTCTGCGCGACGCTGGACGTGCCGTCGTCCCCACAGCTGCTGACGCTGCCCAACGTGCGACACCTGTCCACCGACGTGCGCGGCACCCAGCGCCGGGACTCCACCGCCGGCCTGCTCGACCTGGTCGACGCGGTGCACCCGACCGCCGCCGTCTGCGGCACCCCCACCCCGGCCGCGGCCCGGGTGATCGCCGAGCTCGAGGGCATGGACCGCGGCCGGTACGCCGGCCCGGTCGGCTGGCTGGACGCCCGCGGCGACGGCGAGTTCGGCCTGGCCCTGCGCTGCGCCCAGCTCACCGGTGGCGACGGCGGCGCCCAGGCCCGGCTCTTCGCCGGCTGCGGCATCGTCGCGGGCTCGGACCCGGAGGCCGAGCTGGTGGAGACCAAGAACAAGCTCGCCGCCTTCCAAGCCGCCCTGGAGGACTGACCCCCCAGCGTCGGCATCCCAGCGTCGGCATCCCCGCGTCGAGTGCGGAGCCATGCCGGTCACCGGCAGCGGATGACCGGCATGACTGCGCACTCGACGGGCTCACGCGAGGACGGCGGCGAGGGTGGTGCGGGCGGCCGCACCGTTGTCGGGGTCTGCCAGGGTGATCACGGCCTTCCAGAGCGCCCAGCCGCGGCCGCGGGCCCAGGTGTCGTCGTCCACGGCCAGTCGCTCCCGGTAGACAGCGCGGGCCTCCCCCTCGAACACCGTCCACGCCGGGACGACGTCGCACGCGGGGTCGCCGACGCCGGCGCAGCCCCAGTCCAGCAGGGCCGTGAACCGGCCGTCGCGGACCAGGACGTTGTCCGCCGCGACGTCGCCGTGGAACCAGACGGGTGGGCCCTCCCAGCGGGTCGCCACCGCTGCGTCGAGCACCCGGTCGGCACGCTCGCGGTCCGCCGCGGGCAGCGCACCCACCGCCGTCCGGGCCTCCGCCTCGTAGTGCCGGAGGGACGCACCACGGTGGGCGCTGTGCTGCCCGGGCGGTGGCCCGTCGGCGGCGGGGACGGCGCGCAGCGCGACCAGGGCGTCCGCCAGGTCGCCGGCCAGTGTCAGCGGGTCGCCGTCCGCCCGGGACGCGACCTCACCGGGCAGCCAGCGGCGCACCGACCAGGGCAACGGGAAGACCTCGTCCGGCTCGACCACGGCCACGACCTCGGGCACCGGGTGTGCCAGGTGCGCGGCCAGGTGCGGCAGCCACCGCACCTCCTTCACCAGCTGCGGCACGTACCCGCCGGCGGTGGGCAGCCGGACGGCGAGGGCGTCGCCCAGCCGGTACGTGCGGTGGTCGTGGCCCTGCGGGTCGACGGCCCGCAGCGGCAGCCCGGCCCACGCCGGTAAGGCCCGCGCCACCACCCGGGCGGCGAGGTCGAGGTCGGGGTGTGTCACGGGACGATCCTGGCCGCCCCGTCCAGCGGGTTCCCCGGGGTCAGGGCGTCCCGGGGTCAGGGCGTCTCGGGGTCAGGGCGTCTCGGGGTCGGGCTCCCACTCCAGGAGGTCGCCGGGCTGGCAGTCCAGTACCCGGCACATGGCCTCCAGGGTGCTGAACCGGACGGCCTTGGCGCGCCCGTTCTTGAGCACCGCGACGTTGGCCGGGGTGAGGCCGACGCGTTCGGCGAACTCCCCGACGCTCATCTTGCGGCGGGCCAGCTCGACGTCGATCCGCACGACGATGGGCATCAGATGACCTCGTCGAGGTCGCTGCGCAGCACGGTGGCCTGCTTGAGCAGCGACCGCATGACGACGACGACCAGCCCGAGGACGGCGACGCCGGTGGCCACGAGCAGCACCAGCAGCAGGAAACCGGGGTCGTCGGCGGTGGCGCCGACGAGCACGAGCAGGCACAGCAGCAGCAGCTCGGCCCCGGCGACCGCGTAGACGATGGTGTCGACCCAGCGGATGGAGGCCGTGGTGAAGATCTGGTCGCGCTGCACCAGGGTCAGCAGCCGCCACGTGCAGACCAGCACGACCTGCACGCAGAGGACGCCCAACACCGCCCCGACGGTGAGCGGCCAGCGCAGCCAGGCCGACCCGGGGTCCTGCTCGGCCATGTGCCTGAACTGGCCGGGCAGCGACATCACCTGCAGCAGCAGGAGCACCGCGAAGAGCACCACCAGGCCGGCCCGGAGGAGCGGCACCACACGTCGGGTCGTCAACACCCATCGATCATCGATGGGAAACGATCGGGTGTCAACCACCGTCACCCGAGCGCGTCGGCTGCCAGCCGCCCCAGCCGCACGGCGAGCTCGGCCTCGGCCCGCTGGTCGGTCCGCACCACGACCACCCGCGGTCCCCCGGCCCGCAGCGCCGTCACCAGCTGGCCCGGCTCACCGACCGCGGTCGCCGCCCAGCCCAGCGACCGGGCCACCGCCACCAGGTCCCGGCCGTGCGGGGTGCCGAACACCCGGCGGTAGGACGCCGCGTGCTCCGAGCGGCCCGGCTCCAGCTGGGCGAAGATCCCGCCGCCGTCGTTGTCCGGGACGACGACGGTCAGGTCGGGCACCGGCTCGCCGTCCCCGGTGAGCAGGCCGGTGAGGTCGTGCAGGAACGTCAGGTCGCCCATCAGCGCGAACGCCGGACCCCCGCCGGCGCCCTGGTGGGCCAGGGCGGCGCCGATCGCGGTGGAGATCGTGCCGTCGATGCCGGCGACCCCGCGGTTGGCCAGCACGGTGAGCCCGGCCCGCGGCACGGCCAACCGGTCGACGTCCCGGATCGGGTTCGAGGACCCGACCACCAGCAGCGCCCCGGCCGGCAGCGCGGCGACCAGGTCGCGGGCCAGCCGGGCGGCGGTGAGCCGGGGGGCGGCGTCCAGCTCAGCGTCCAGGGCCGCACCCACGCGCTGCGACGCCGTCGCCCACGCCTGCGCCCAGCCCTCGGCGGGCCGGTGCCCGGAGGAGTCCAGGCCACCCAGGGCCGCGCCCGGGTCGGGCAGCACGCCGCTGACCGAGGCCGACCCGCGGCCGGCGTCGGCCCAGTGCGGGTGCGGCGTGAAGGTCTCCACGGCGACGTCGGGGTCGGCCAGCAGCGCGCTCACCGGCCGGGTCAGCGTGGGCCGGCCGACGACCAGCACCCGGTCGGGCCTGTGCTCCGCGGCCCAGGCGCCCGACCCCAGCAGCAGGGCACCCGCCCGGACGGCGCCCGCGGCACCCCAGGCGCCGCTGCTGGGCTCGGCGACCACCGGCCAGCCGCGCTGGTCGGCGACGACGGAGGTGCTGCGGCCGACGGCCGACGGGGCGTCCCCGGCGACGACGAGGGTGCGTCGCTGGCGGGGCCGGGTGGTGGTGGCGCTCGGCGGCAGCGGCGTGGTGGTCATCGGACCGGTGCCCGGGGCGGCCGTGGTCCAGGCCGCGCCGTCGGGACGGCCGGCCCACGGGCCCTCGGGCACGGCCGGGCGCGGGTCGGCGCCCTCGGGCATCAGCGGCTCGCGCAGCGCCAGGTTCAGGTGCACCGGGCCGGGGTCGCCGGACAGCGACCCCCGGGCCACCAGCAGCGCGCGGGCCACCAGCGAACGCCAGTACCGGTTCTGCTGGGCCTCCCGGCCCACCTCCGGCGTCCCGAGGTCGGCGGCCAGCCGGACGGCGCCGCCGTACAGCCCGACCTGGTCGATCGTCTGGTTCGCCCCGGTGCCGCGCAGCTCCGGCGGGCGGTCCGCGGTCAGCGCCAGCAGCGGCACCCCGCTGTGCGAGGCCTCCAGCACGGCGGCGTGCAGGTGCGCGGTCGCCGTCCCCGAGGTGGTGAGGACCGGCACCGGCCGGCCCGAGGCCTTGGCCAGCCCGAGGGCCAGGAACGCCCCGGTGCGCTCGTCGATGCGCACGTGCAGCCGCAACCGGCCGGACAGCTCGGCCTGGTGCAGCGCGAGGGCCACCGGCGCCGAACGCGACCCCGGGCAGACGACGGCGTCGGTCACCCCACCGCGGACCAGCTCGTCGACCAGGACCCGGGCGAAGGCGGTGGAGGGGTTCACGCGGCGACCCGCTCGAGCCGCTCGCGCCAGCGGCGGTCGGTGTCCGCGTCGGCGGCGACGTCGTCGACCCGGTCGGGGACGACGGCGCCCACCGGCAGCGCACCGTCCACCGCGAGCAGCGGCGTGGAGCTCACGTCGGCGGTGAACAACGCCAGCGAGCCCAGCCCGCACGCGAAGGGCAGCTCCGGCAGCGCCGCGGCCAGCGCGACCCCGGCGGCCAGGCCGACCGAGGACTCCAGGGCCGAGGACACCACGCACGGCAGCCCGTGCGCCTGGGCGACCGCCAGCGCCGCGCGGACGCCGCCCAGGGGCTGCACCTTGAGCACGACCACGTCGCAGGCCTCCCGCAGGTCCACGCCCAGCGGATCGGCCGCGCGGCGGACCACCTCGTCGGCGGCGACCCGGACGTCGATCCGGCGGCGCAGCGCGACCAGCTCCTCGACGGTGGCCACCGGCTGCTCGACGTACTCCAGGCCGAACCGGTCCAGCACGGCGATCCGGGCGACGGCGGTGTCGACGTCCCAGGCGGCGTTGGCGTCCACCCGGAGGCCACCGGAGGGGCCCAGGGCGTCCCGGACGGCCTCGACCCGGGCCTCGTCGTCGGCGGCGATCTGGCCGGGCTCGGCGACCTTGACCTTCGCCGTCCCGCAGCCCGAGGCGGTCACGATCGCGTGCGCCTGCTCGGGGCCGACCGCCGGCACGATGCAGTTGACCGGGACCGAGGACCGCACCGGGTCCGGCCAGCCCACGGTCGCGGCCTCCACGGCACTGGCCCACCAGCGGCGGCTCTCGGCGTCGTCGTAGTCCCAGAACGGGGAGAACTCGCCCCAGCCGGCCGGCCCGCGCACCAGGACGCCGTCCCGGACGTCGATGCGGCGGAACCGGGTGCGCAGCGGGGTGCTGTAGACCCGCACGTCGGACAGGCCCTCGATCACCGGCCCAGGGTATGCGGGCACCGCCGTACCCTGGTCCCTCGTGGCCCGGCAGCTCTCCCTGGTGCCCGCGCCGCCCCTGGGCCCCGCGGTGCTCAGCGACGTCTGGCCGGCCCTGCGCGCGGCCCTGGACGGCGCCGCCCCGCTGGCCGTGCTCCCCGCCGGCGACGGCCCGGCCGCGGCCGCCCGTGCCGCGCTGCGCGCCGACGAGCCGCTCGAGGAGGGCACCGACCTCGTCGTCGTCACCTCCGGGTCCACCGGGACGCCGCGCGGGGTGCTGCTGTCCGCCGACGCCGTCCGGGCCAGCGCGACCGCCACCCTGGACCGCCTCGGCGGACCCGGCGACTGGCTGCTCGCCCTGCCGGTCAGCGCCGTCGCCGGGCTGCAGGTGCTGGCCCGCTCCGCGCTCGCCGGCCGCACCCCCACCGTGCTGGCCGCCGGCGGCTCGCTGACCGACGCGGTCGCCGCGATGCCCACCGGACGCCGCTACACGGCCCTGGTGCCCACCCAGCTCCGCCGCGCCCTCGCCGCCGAGCCCGACGCACTGTGCGCCTTCGACGCGGTGCTGGTCGGCGGCGCCGCCACCGACCCCGACCTGCTCGCTGCCGCCCGCGACGCCGGGGTCGCGGTGGTGACGACGTACGGCATGAGCGAGACCGCCGGCGGCTGCGTCTACGACGGCGTCCCGCTGGACGGCGTCGCCGTGCGGGTCACCGACCACGGCATCGAGTTGTCGGGCCCGCAGCTGGCGCTGGGCTACCGGCTCGACCCGGCCGGCACCGCCGGCGCCTTCACCCGCGACGCCGACGGCGCACGCTGGTTCCGCACCCGGGACGCCGGCGCCCGGGAGCCGGACGGCGAGCGACGACTGCGGGTCCTGGGCCGGCTCGACGACGTCGTCGTCTCCGGCGGCGTCAACGTCTCCCCGCAGGCCGTCGAGGCCGCGCTGCGCGCGCACCCTGCCGTCGCCGACGCCGTCGTCACCGGTCTGCCCGACCCCGAGTGGGGGCGGCGGGTGGTGGCTGCCGTCGTCCCGGCGCCCGGGGAGACCCCGCTGCTGACCGCCCTGCGCCCGTGGGTGACCGAGCGGCTGGGTGCGGCGTCCGCCCCGCGCGAGCTGCACCTGGTCGCCGCCGTCCCCCTGCTGCACTCCGGCAAGCCCGACCGCCGGGCCGTCGCCCGGCTCATCGAAGGAGCCTGACCATGGCCACCCCCGCGCAGTGGGTCGCCGGCGCGCGACCCAGGACGCTGCCCGCCGCCCTCGCCCCGGTCCTCGTGGGGTCCGGCGTCGCGCAGGCCCTGGACGGCTTCCGGCTGGTGCCCGCCCTGCTGGCACTGGTCGTCGCGCTGGCCCTGCAGGTCGGGGTCAACTACGCCAACGACCACTCCGACGGCAAGCGCGGCACCGACGCCGACCGGGTCGGCCCGATGCGGCTGGTCGGCTCCGGGGCGGCCAGCGCGTCCGCCGTCCTGGTGGCCGCGCTGCTGGCCTTCGCCGTCGCCGGCGTCGCCGGGATCGCCTTGGCGGCGCTGTCGAGCTGGTGGTTGGTCGCCGTCGGCGCGGTGAGCATCGTGGCCGCCTGGACCTACACCGGCGGCCCGATCCCCTACGGCTACCGGGCGCTGGGCGAGGTCTTCGTGTTCGTCTTCTTCGGCCTGGTCGCAGTCGTCGGGACGACGTTCGCCCAGACCCGGACCGTCGAGGGCCTGGCGTTCGCCGCCGCCGTCCCGGTCGGGCTGCTGATCACCGCGATCCTGGTGGTGAACAACCTGCGCGACGTGCACGGCGACGCCGCCGTCGGCAAGCGGACGCTGGCCGTGCTGCTGGGTGAGCAGGCCACTCGGTACGCCTTCACCGGGCTGATCGTGGGCGCCTTCGTGGTGGTGGCGCTCATCGGGCTCAGCCGCCCGTGGGCCCTGCTGGGGCTGCTGGCGGTGCCCCTGGCGGTCCCGCCGGTGCGCACGGTGCTGCGCGGCGGCGTGGGCCCGGCGCTGATCACCGCACTGTCGGGCACCGGGCGGCTGACGCTGGTCGCCGGGGTCGTCCTCGCCGTGGGGCTCGCCCTCAGCTGATCCGTGCGTGTCCGGTCGGCTCAGCCGATCGGGTCGTCGGTGCCCTTCAGCCGGGCCCGCAGGTCTTCCTTGCCGGCCTTGCGCGTGGAGGACCGGGCTGCCATGGCCTCGGTGAGCCGCTCGCGGATCGGCTTGAGCAGCACGAAGGACAGCGGCATGGACAGCAGCAGGCCGAACAGCAGCCCGGGGAAGCTGCCCAGGCCCAGCACCCACAGCAGCGCCACGAGCGCGGCGGCCAGCGCCAGCCGGCCCAGCGTGTAGAGCGCCAGCAGCGGCCAGACCGACGGCGGCTGGGCCGGGCCCCCGGTCGGGCTCACGGGACGGTTCTCACTCGGTGCGGCCATGACGGCCCTCCCACTTGGTCGACAGCACGACGGTCGTCCGGGTGCGTGCGACGCCCCGGATCCGGTTCAACGCGCTGATGGTGTCCTCCAGTGCCGGGATGTCGGTCACCCGGACCTTGAGCACGTAGCCCTCGGAGCCCGCGGTGCGCCAGCAGTCCTCGACCGAGGGCAGCGCGGACATCGCCTCCTCCAGGCCGACGTCGTCGACCTGGTCGCTCTCGATGACCCCGACCAGCGCCGTCACGCCCAGCCCCACCTTGGGCGGGTCCACCAGGGCCGTGTAGCCGGTGATCACCCCGCTGCCCTCGAGCTTGCCGACCCGCTCGTGCACGGCGGGTGCGGACAGGCCGACCTGCCGGGCGAGCTCGGCGTAGCTGGCCCGCCCGTTGGCCCGCAGCAGGTCGATCAGCTGCTCGTCGACGGCGTCGATGGGGGGCCTCCAGGGGCGTGGATCGGTCGGCGTGTGCGGGTCGGCGCGCGGGCGACCGGGGACGGGGTGCGTGATCACCCGACCCGAGTATCGCCGCGGTCGTACATTGGGTGCAGAGCGGGTCGGTGCACGCAGGACGCAGGTCGGGGAAGAGGGTGGCCCAGTGGTCTTTCTGGTGATGCTGGTGATCGCGATCGGCGTGGTGGTGCTGGTGATGCGCGCTGCCGCCGTGCAGGGCGGGGGTCCCGGCGGCTCCGACGGGCGCGGCGGCACCCGGGCACCGCGGCCGCCGCGTGGGCCCAAGCCGCCGCAGCGCTTCCTGGCCCCGGACGACGACCCGGACTTCCTGCGCGAGCTGGACCGTCGCACCAAGCGCGACGACGGCACGCCCAGCGCCTGACCCACGGCTCACGAGGCCGGCACCACGGAGGCCCCACCCGCACGCGGGTGGGGCCTCCGTCGTCTGCAGGGGGCCTCAGGCGGCGCTGGTGCCCGACCGCGCCGAGGTGTGACCGCCGCCGAAGAACCGGCGCCAGCCCGCCCGCCGGGGCGTCTCGGACTCCGCTGCGGTGGACTGCCCGGCGACGTCCGCGGCCTCGAGGGCGGCGATCACCGAACCGTCGTCGGCGGCGTCCCGCGCGGGATCGGTGGCCGGCTCGGGCTCAGCGGGCCAGCCCAGGCCCTCGCCACGACCCGGGGCCTCGGGCCAGCCGACCGCCGAGGCGACCGGGCCGGTCGGGGGCAGTGCGGCCACGACGTTGGGCGCGCCGGGCCGGTGCGTGCCGGTCCCGGGCGCGGCCCGACGCTGGAGGGCCTGGGCCACCAGGGGGTGCACGACGGCCTCGTCGAGGGCGGTGTGCTTACCCACGGTGGGGTCCACAGAGCTCGCTCATGCGTGCAGCGTCGCACGACATGCGCGTTCGAGCACGTGTTCCCGGTGCGACACCCCTCGCAGGAGTGACGCTGTGTCACCGCCGGGAGTCGGTCAGCTCACCCCACCGTAGGAGTGCAGGCCGGTGGAGACCATGTTCACGTACAGCAGGTTGAAGACCATGACGCCCAGGCCCACCACGTTGACCCATGCCGAAGGACGACCCCGCCAGCCGGCGGTCGTGCGGGCGTGCAGGTAGGCGGCGTAGACGACCCACGCGATGAACGCCCAGGTCTCCTTGGGGTCCCAGCCCCAGAACCGGCCCCAGGCGCTCTCCGCCCAGATGGCGCCGGCGATGACGGCGAAGGTCCAGATCGGGAAGCCGAAGACAGCGGTGCGGTGCGCGGTGCGGTCCAGCGCGGCGGCGCTGGGCAGCCGGTGCACGATCCGGGACAGCGGGCGCTCACCGGCGGCGATCTTGGCCTCGTAGCGGGAGCGCACCAGGTACATGACGCTGGCGATGCCGGAGACGAAGAAGATGCCGAAGCCCAGGATCGCGGTGCTCACGTGCACGGCGAGCCAGCTCGAGCGCAGCGCGGCGACCAGCGGGCCGGCCGAGGCGTAGAGGAACAGGCCGATGCCGACCATGGACAGCACGACCGGGGCCAGCACGAAGACGCCGATGTGCCGCAGCGCCGGCGTGCGCAGCGCGAGCACCACGTAGACGACGACGGCGACCAGCACCACGGCGGTGCCGAACTCGTACATGTTGCCCCAGGGCAGCCGGTCGGTGGCCACCCCGCGGGTGACCAGCACCCCGGCGTGCACGACCGCGCCCAGCAGCGTCAGCCCCATCGCGACGGCGCCGACCCGACGGGCCTTGACCGGCTCTTCGTCCACGGGCGGGAGGCTCGCCGTGGTGGTCGGCCCACCACCGGCGCCGACCAGCTCACGGGACACCGCGGGGGCCTTCTTGCCGCCGAAGGCCAGTTCGGCGCAGAACGCGACGACCGCCACCGAGTACAGCGCCACGGCGATGGAGAACAGGGTGTCCGACAGGGCGGCGAGCGAGGGGTCTGTCACGAGCTGGGGTTCTCCTTGGCCGTGGCCCGGCGGCGCAGCGCCGCCGAGACGTCGTCGGTGAGTGCGGTGAAACGTGGAGCGGTCTCGGCGCTGCCCCGGGTGAGGGAGCCGACGCTCAGGACGGTACCCGCGTCGCCGGGGCCCGGGCCGACACGGGCGAAGACCCGCTCCCGGCGCAGCAGCAGCATCCCCAGCAGCCCGACCAGGACCGCGACGGCAGCACCCAGCACGTAGACCTGCCCCGGGTCGTGGGACAGCTGCATGGCCGCGAACTCCTTGAGCCCGGAGAACGTGACGACCGTCCCGTCGGCCAGCGTGGTGGACTCCCCGATCGCCAGGTTGGCCCGGCCGACCTCGGTGAGGCTGCCGCGGTCGATCTGGGTCTGGTCGACCGAGTACACCGACTGCGGCAGCCCGGAGTCCAGGCCCAGGTAACCCGAGTAGACGAAGAGGGCGACCTGCGGGTCCAGCGGGCGCGGGTCGATCGAGGTGAGGACCCCGCCCTGGGTGGAGCCGGTGGGGGCGAAGAAGCCCTCCAGGGCGAGCTGCTCGTCCGACCCGGGGACGTCGGGCAGCTTGAGCGCGCCCTGGCTGGCCATCGTGGTCGTGTCCGAGGGCAGGAACGGCGCACTGACGTCGGTGAAGCTCTGCCCGCCCGGGAACGTCACGGTGAAGACCGGGGAGAAGCCGTGGCCGGTGACGTAGACCCGGTCGCCGTCCACCCGCAGCGGGGAGTTGACCCCGATGGTCGCGTTGCGGCTGGCGGCACCGGCCAGCCCGTAGCCGATGTCGGCGGTGAAGGAGGCCGCGGTCAGGTTCTCCTCGTACTCGGCCTTGAAGTCCTCCAGCGTCACGCACAGCGGCGTCATGTCCGAGGCGTCGACCAGGGCCCCGGACCGCGAGGTGTCGTACTGCTGGAAGGTGTTGCAGAACCGGTCGCCCTCGGTGACCAGGATGCTGCCCTCGTAGCCCCAGAGCTTGCCGCCGGCCAGGCCCAGCAGCAGCGCCAGCAGGGCCAGGTGGAACACGACGTTGCCGGTCTCCTTGAGGAAGCCCTTCTCCGCCGACAGCTCGGGACCGTGCCGGCCGTTGCGGCGGACCACCCGGAAGCGGCGGACCCGCAGCTCTTCCTCGACCACGTCCAGGGTGGCCGCGGCGTCCAGCTCGGAGTCCAGCGTCGCGCTGTCGGGCAGCCGGTGCAGGTGCCGCGGCGCCGGCGGCGGCTGGGCCAGCACGGCTCGGCCGTGCTCGATCGCCCGCGGGACGACGCAGCCGATCAGCGAGATGAACAGCAGCAGGTAGATCGCGGCGAACCACGGCGAGCTGAAGACGTCGAAGAGGTAGAACGCGTCCAGGACCGGGGCCAGCGTCTCGTGCTCGCGGAAGTAGCCGGTGACCTGGCTCTGGGACAGCGACCGCTGCGGGAGCAGGGACCCCGGGATCGCGGCGAGCGCGAGCAGGAACAGCAGGATCAGCGCGGTGCGCATCGCGGTCAGCTGCCGCCACCAGCGCAGCAGCGTCGTCCCGACCCGGCGCAGCGGCGAGGGAGCCGGCGGCGGGCCGGGGGCGGCGGCCGCGGGCCGCTCGACGGTGGTGGTCACAGCAGGCCCTCCCCGAAGCCGGTGGCAGCCAGCCAGGAGCGGAACCAGAGCATCATCTCGGTCCAGGCACCGGTCAGCAGGAGCAGTCCGACGACGACCAGCACGACCCCGCCGAAGCGGGTGACGGCGGCGGCGTGCCGGCGCAGGAACGAGGTGGCCCCGACCGCCCAGCGGGCCCCGAGCGCCACCAGCACGAACGGCACGCCCAGGCCCAGGCAGTAGGCGACGCCCAGCAGGGCCCCGCGACCGGCGGTGGCCTCGGAGAAGGCCAGGTTCTGCACGGCGGCCAGCGTCGGGCCCAGGCACGGCGTCCAGCCCAGCCCGAAGACGACGCCCAGCAGCGGCGCGCCGGCCAGCCCGGCAGCGGGGCGCACGGTCATCCGCTTGGTGCGCTGCAGCAGCGGGAGCCAGCCCAGGAAGCCCAGGCCGACCAGCACGGTCACCCCGCCCATGACCCGGGTGATCTCCTCGTTGTAGACCAGCAGCAGCCGGCCCAGCCCGCCCACGGCGGTGCTGATCGCCACGAAGACGGCGGTGAAGCCCAGCACGAAGAGGACCGCGCCCAGCACCATCCGCCCGCGCGGGGAGCGCTCGTCCACCGCGGGCCGGACGGCGGTGGCCACCGACCCGTCACCGGCGGGGCCGGCAGCAGCCGGGGTCGTCGTCCGGGCGCCGCTGCCGACCAGGCCGGTGACGTAGGACAGGTAGCCGGGCACCAGCGGCAGCACGCAGGGCGAGGCGAAGCTGATCAGGCCCACCAGCGCCGACACCGCGGCGGCCACGAGCAGCGGGCCGTCGGTGACCAGGCCGGCGAAGGTCTCCCCCACGTCAGTCCTCCTCGCCCAGGACGCGCTCGAGGACGGCGCGCAGGTCCTCCTGGCTCACCGTGCCGGTGTAGACCGCCGCCACCCGGTAGTCGCCGTCCAGCACGATCGTGCTGGGGATCGCCGAGGCCGGGTAGTCGCGGAAGGCGAGGGCGACCTCGCTGGCCGGGTCGTACAGGGAGGGGAAGGTGATGTCGGCGTCGGTGACGAAGGCGTCGGCGAACTGCTGGTCGGTCTCCTTGACGTTGATGCCGAGGAACTGGACCCCCTGGCTCTCGACCTCCTCGTAGACCTCCTGGAACTCCGGGGTCTCGACGCGGCACGGCGGGCACCAGGAGCCCCAGAAGTTGAGCACCGCGACGTCGCCGGACAGCTCGCGGGACTCGAAGTCCTCCCCGGACAGCAGCGTCCCGGCGAACTCGGGCGCCAGCGCGCGGTCGGCGACGTCGATGACCTCGCCGGCCGGGGTCGCCTCGACGAACCGGAACTGCCCGCCGTTGTTGACGTCCACGGCCCCCGACCCGGTGCTGCAGCCGGTGAGCGCGACCGCGGCCAGGGCCGTCACCAGTGCCTTCCTCATGCGCCACCCACCGTGCCCCGACCGGCCGGGCCGGCGGGCTCGGCGTAGTCCACCCGGGTCAGCTCGTCGCCGGCGTAGGTGAGCGAGGTGACGCTGGCCAGGCCGCACTGCCGCTTGCGGGGGTCGTGCAGGTAGCGGCGGCCCTCCACGTGCAGGCGCAGCGTCCAGATCGGCAGCTGGTGGCTCACGCAGACCGCGGCGCTCCCCCGGGCGGCGTCCCGGGCGGTGTCCACGGCAGCCAGCATCCGGGCGGCGATCTCGTCGTAGGGCTCGCCCCAGCTGGGCTTCCACGGGTTGCGCAGCCGCCACCAGTTGGCCGGGTGCTTGAGCGCGCCGTCCCCGACGCCGAAGGTCTGCCCCTCGAAGTCGTTGCCGGCCTCGATCAGCCGGTCGTCGGTGGCGATCGGCAGGTCCAGGGTCTCGGCGATCGGGGCCGCGGTCTGCTGCGCCCGGACCAGCGGCGAGGCCACCAGGTGGGTGATCGGCCGGCGGGTGCCGAAGAACCCCGCGGCGGCGCGGGCCATGCCGTGCCCGGCGTCGGACAGCTCGAAGCCGGGCAGCCGCCCGTAGAGCACACCCGTGGGGTTGAAGACCTCGCCGTGGCGCAGCAGGTGGACGACGGTGGTCTCGGGGGCGGTCACGGCTGCAGCGCCTGGGCGTCGTGGGAGACCGCCGGGGCGGTGCCCGGGGTCGCGGCGGCCGCGGCGCGGGCCGCCGCCGGCAGCGCCTGCAGCACGTGGCCGACGGCGTCGTCGTCCATCGCGGCGTTGACGAACCAGGACTCGAAGGCCGAGGGCGGCAGGTAGACCCCGGAGGCCAGCATCGAGTGGAAGAAGGCGGTGTGCCGGGCGGTCTCCTGGGTGCGCGCGTCGTCGTAGTCGCGGACGCGGCGCTCGTCGGGCACGAAGAACACCGAGAACATCGACCCGGCCTGCTGGACCCGGTGGGCGACGCCGGCGGCCATCAGCTCGGCCGACACCGCCCCGCGCAGAGTGGCGGCGACGGTGTCGCAGCGGTCGTAGACGTCGGGGGTGCAGTGCCTCAGCGTGGTGAGCCCGGCCGCGACGGCGACGGGGTTCCCGGCCAGCGTGCCGGCCTGGTAGACCGGGCCCAGCGGGGCCAGCTGGTCCATCAGGTGTGCCTTGCCGCCGAAGGCCGCGGCCGGCAGTCCGCCGCCCATGACCTTGCCGAAGGTGAACAGGTCGGCGTCGACGGGGTCCAGGCCCTGCCAGCCGGCGCGGGTGACCCGGAAGCCGGTCATCACCTCGTCGATGACCAGCAGCGCCCCGTGGGCGGCGGTGATCCGGCGCAGGTGGGCGTTGAACCCGTCCAGTGGCGGGACGACGCCCATGTTGCCGGCGGCGCCCTCGGTGATGACGCAGGCGATCTCGCTGCCGCGCTCGGCGAAGACGGCCTCGACGGCGGCCACGTCGTTGTAGGGCAGCACCACGGTGTCCGCGGCGGCCCCGGTGGTGACGCCGGGGGTGTCGGGCAGGCCCAGGGTGGCGACGCCGGAGCCGGCCGCGGCCAGCAGCGCGTCGACGTGGCCGTGGTAGCAGCCGGCGAACTTGACCACGACGGGGCGGCCGGTGGCGCCGCGGGCCAGCCGGATCGCCGACAGCACGGCCTCGGTGCCGGAGTTGACCAGCCGGACCTTCTCCACCGCGGGGACGCGGTCCACGATCTCGGCGGCCAGCTCGACCTCGCCGGCGGTGGGGGTGCCGAAGGAGAACCCGCGGGAGGCGGCCTCGACGACGGCCTCCACGACGGCCGGGTGAGCGTGGCCCAGGATCATCGGGCCCCAGCTGCTGACCAGGTCGACGTAGCGGCGGCCGTCGACGTCGGTGATCCACGGGCCGGACCCGGACGCCATGAAGCGCGGGGTCCCGCCGACGGCGCGGAACGCGCGGACCGGGGAGTTCACCCCGCCCGGGGTGACCTGGGCGGCGCGGTCGAACAGCGCCGCCGACGTCGGGGCCTCGTAGGGGTACGGGGTGTTCACGGCTCCACTCTCCCAGGCTCGTCGGTCGGGGCGGCGGCCCCGGGGTGGGCTGTGAGCAGGGCCTCCGTCAGCTGTGCGGGGTGCCGGGTGGGCACCAGCACGGTGGTGCCGTCGGTGCGCCGCAACGGCAGCCCGACCCGGCCCCGCGGGAGGACGGCGCCACCGCCCAGCACCGGGGCGCCCACGTCGACGCCGGCCGACCCGCTGACCAGGGCCTCCCGGTCGACGTCGGCCAGCCGGAGGTCCTCCCGGCCCACGGTCAGCACCGCGTCGGGGCCGCGACCGGCCACCCGGACCGACCAGACGCGGTCGGCCGCGACCACCCCGGTGGCCACCACGCCGAGCACCGCGACCACCGCCACGACCCACACCAGCAGCGGCACGTCACCGCCGGGGAGGGCGACGTCGAGCACGACGAGCACGGCGAAGACGCCGGCCAGCGCGCCGAACGTGCGCCAGGAACCGCCGCGCTCGGTGTACCGGGCGGCGTCCCCCGCGGGCATCAGCGCAGCCAGCGGGCGGCCTCGACCGCCCAGTAGGTCAGCACGGTGCTGGCGCCCGCGCGGCGGATCGAGGTCAGCGTCTCCAGCACCGCGCGCTTGCGGTCGACCATGCCGCGCTCGGCGGCGGCCTCGACCATCGCGTACTCACCGCTCACCTGGTACGCGCTGACCGGGACGTCGACGGCGTCGGCGACCCGGCGCACGATGTCCAGGTAGGGCAGCGCGGGCTTGACCATCACGGCGTCGGCGCCCTCGGCGAGGTCCTGCCGGACCTCGCGCAGCGCCTCGTCGGCGTTGGGCGGGTCCATCTGGTACGTCGAGCGGTCGCCGAACTGCGGGGCGCCCTCGGCGGCCTCGCGGAACGGGCCGTAGAAGCCCGAGGCGTACTTGGCGGCGTAGGCGAGCACCGGGGTCTCGGTGAACGCGGCGCTGTCCAGGCCGGCCCGGATGGCGGCGATCTGGCCGTCCATCATCCCGCTGGGGGCCACCAGGTGCGCCCCGGCCTGGGCCTGGGCGATCGCCACGGCGGCGTAGCGGTCCAGCGTGGGGTCGTTGTCCACGACCCCGGCCGGGGTGACGACGCCGCAGTGCCCGTGGTCGGTGTACTCGCACAGGCACAGGTCGGCCATCAGCACGAGCTCGTCGCCGAGGTCGGCACGCAGCTGCTGCAGCGCGACGTTGACGATCCCGTCGGCGGCGTCGGCCTGGGAGCCCACCGCGTCCTTCACGGCCGGGATGCCGAAGAGCATCAGCCCCGAGATCCCGGCCTCGGCCGCCTCGTGGGCGGCCCGCCGCAGCGAGTCCAGCGAGTGCTGGACGACGCCGGGCATCGAGCTGATCGGCACCGGCTCGGACACGTCCTGCTTGACGAAGACCGGCAGCACGAAGTCGGCGGGGGCCAGCCGGGTCTGCGCCGTCATCCGGCGCATGGCCGGGGTCGAGCGCAACCGCCGTCCCCGGGCGAAGCCCGGGTTCGCGCCCTGACTCCGCCCTGCGCCCGGATCCCGCCGACCCGGCAGGCCCCCGCCGGTCACTCGGCGTCCTCGGCGGTGTCCTCCGCGGGGGCGGCCGCCGGGGCGGCGGTGCCCTCGGCCTCGGCCCGGCGGGCCTCGGCGAAGGCGGCCAGCGCGTCGACCAGCGGGCCGACCGCGGCCGTCTCGGGCTGGACGTCGACCCGCAGGCCGAACTCGGTGGCGCTGCTGGCGGTGGCCGGCCCGATCACCGAGACGACGGTGCGGGCGTGCGGCTTGCCGGCGATGCCGACCAGGTTGCGCACCGTCGAGGAGGAGGTGAAGCAGACGGCGTCGAAGCCGCCGCCCTTGATGGCCTCGCGCACGGCGGCAGCCGGCGGCGCGGCGCGCACGGTGCGGTAGGCGGTGACGTCGTCGACCTCCCAGCCCCGGTCCTTGAGGCCCGCGGTGAGGGTCTCGGTGGCGATGTCGGCTCGGGGCAGCAGGACCCGGTCGATCGGGTCGAACACGTCGTCGTAGGGCGGGAAGTCCACCAGCAGGCCCTCGGAGGACTGCTCGCCGGCGGGCACCAGCTCCGGGACGATGCCGAAGTCGCGGACGGCCTGGGCGGTCTGCTCCCCGACGCAGGCGACCTTGACCCCGGCGAACGCGCGGGCGTCCAGGCCGAGCTCGGCGAACTTCTCCCGGACCGCGCGCACGGCGTTGGTCGAGGTGAAGACGATCCAGCCGTAGCGGCCGGTGACCAGGCCCTTGACGGCGCGGTCCATCTGGGCCGGGCTGCGCGGGGGCTCCACGGCGATGGTGGGCACCTCGACGGGGACGGCGCCGTAGGCCCGCAGCCGGTCGCTCATCTCACCGGCCTGCTCACGGGTGCGGGGCACCAGCACGCGCCAGCCGAACAGCGGGCGGGACTCCCACCAGGAGAGCTTGCCGCGCTTGTCGACGACGGAGCCGACGGTGGCCACCACGGAGCCCGCGAGCGCCTCGAGGCCGGCGGTCTTCTCCGCGATCGCCGACAGCTTGGCCACCACGGACTTCTGCGCGGTGCCGGTGCCCTCGGCGGTGACGACGACCGGGGTGTTGCCCGACAGCCCGCCCTCGAGCAGGCCGGTGGCCACGGTGGGCAGCTGGTCCACCGCGACCTGCAGCACCAGCGGGCTGTTGGTCCCGGTGGCGGCGGCGGCGAGCGCAGCCGGGTCGGCCGGGGACTCCCCGCGCAGGTCGGCCTGCACGGAGCCCGCGCCCAGCGCCACACCGGCGTAGGCCGGCACGGCGGTGCCGACGGCCACCCCGGGGACGACGTCGAAGGCGATGCTGGTCCGGGTGACCGCCAGGGTCTCCTTGACCACGCCGTCGGTGGTGAACGGGTCACCGGCGACCAGCCGGACGACGACGGAGCCGTTCTTGGCCGCCGTCACCGCGGTCTTGGCGATCTCGGCCGGCTCGCCGGACACCACGCTGATCTCCACGTCGGGGTGGGACTCCCGGATCGCGTCGGTCAAGGGCGCCGGGACGTCGCCGTCGGTCAGCACCAGGTCGGCGGCGGCCAGCGCGTCGGCCGCCCGCGTGGTCAGCAGACCGGGGTCGCCGGGGCCGGCCCCGACGAAGACGACTCGACCGGGCTGCTTGCGTGAGCGCGTCATCGCGTGCTCCTCATTCTGATCCCCGCGGGTGCGGGGTCGGTGCGGGTGGAACAGGGCAGGTGGGGGGTGTGGTTCACCGGCTGGCCGCCATCAGGTCGGCGGCGCCGCGGTCGAGCAGCTCGGCGGCGAGCTCGCGGCCGAGCCGCGCCGCGTCGGGTGCGGGCCCGGAGGTCGACCCGCGGACGGCGTCGCTGCCGTCCAGCGCGGTGACCGAGGCCCGCAGGTAGAGCTCGTCGGTGCCGTCCTCGGCCTCGCCGACCTCGGCGTGGGCGGCGACGGGGGCACTGCAGCCGGCCTCGAGGGTGGCCAGCACGGTGCGCTCGGCGACGACGCAGGCGCGGACGGCGGGGTCCTCGAGCGAGGCGAGGGCGGCCAGGGTGGCCGCGTCGTCGGTGCGGCACTCGACGGCCAGCGCGCCCTGGGCGGGCGCGGGCAGGACCTGGAGCGGGTCGAGGACCTCGGTGACGGCGTCGAGGCGGCCCAGCCGGGCCAGGCCCGCCCGGGCGAGCACGACGGCGTCGAGGTCGCCGTCCTGGCTGCGGCCCTTGACCCGGCGCATCCGGGTGTCCACGTTGCCGCGGATCGGGACGACGTCCAGACCCAGGCCCAGGGCCCGCAGCTGGGCGACCCGGCGCGGGGCGCCGGTGCCGATGGTGGAGCCGGGCGGCAGCTCGCCGAGGGTCAGGCCGTCGCGGGCCACCAGGGCGTCGCGGGGGTCCTGCCGGGCAGGCACCGCGGCGATGGTCAGCCCCGGTTCCTCCGCGGTCGGCAGGTCCTTGTAGCTGTGCACGGCCAGGTCCACGGTGCCGGCGCGCAGCGCGTCGCGCAGGGCACTGACGAACACCCCGGTGCCACCGAGCTGGCTGATGGCGGCGGAGTTCACGTCGCCCTCGGTGGTGATGTGCACCAGCTCCACCGGCGTGCCGGTGGCCGCGGTGATCGCATCGGCGACGTGCTGGGACTGGGTGAGGGCCAGCAGGCTCCGGCGGGTGCCCAGCCGCAGCGGGGCGGTCACGAGACCTCCCGGTCGACCGGCAGCTGGCTCAGCGACGTCGCCGCCGGCAGTGCGGGGTCGACGGTCACCGCCCCGGCCAGCGAGGACGTGGTGTCGGCGTCCAGGCCGAGGCCGAACAGGGCCCGCAGGGCGTCGGCGTAGTCGGTGCCACCGGGGGCACTGGCCAGCTCCTTGACCCGCACGGTGGGCTCGTGGAGCAGCTTGTCGACCACCCGGCGGACGGTGCGGGCGATCTCGCTGCGCGCGCGGGCGTCCAGGTCGGGCAGCCGGGAGGACAGCCGCAGCAGCTCGGCGTCGACGACCTCGGCGGCCTGGCTGCGCAGCGCGGACACCGTGGGGGCCACCGAGGCTGCCTGCCGCTCGGCGCGCAGCAGCGAGGTCTCCAGCTCGACCAGGGCGTGGGCGGCGGCGATGTCGTCGGCGGCCACGGACCCGGCGACCGGGCGGCCGTGCTCGTACCGCTCGCCCTGCAGCATCGCCAGGTCCACGACGTGCACGCCGGGCAGGGTGGCGACGGCCGGGTCGACGTCGCGGGGCAGGGCCAGGTCCACCACGACCAGCGGGCGGTCGCCCCGGCCGGCCATCGCGGTGGTGACGACGTCGGTGCCGATGACCGTGCCCGTCGCGCCGGTGCAGGTGACCAGCACGTCGGCGACGGCGAGCTCGGCGGGCAGCGTCTCCAGGTCGGCGGAGCGGCCCTCGATGGCCTCGGCCAGCCGGGCGGCCGAGGCCGGCGTCCGGCTGGAGACGGTGACGGCCGCGCCGCGGCGGGCCAGCGTGGTGGCGGCCAGCGCGCCCATGGAACCGGCGCCGACGACCAGCACCGGGCGCCCGGTGAGGTCACCGATCCGGTCGGTGACCCGCTCCAGGGCGACCGACACCAGCGAGGCGCCGGCCTTGTCGATGCCGGTCTCGGCGTGCACCCGCTTGCCCACCCGCAGCGCGCGCTGGGTGATCGGGTGCAGCTCGCGGCCGACGGTGCCCTCCTGCTGGGCCAGCGCGTAGGCCGCCCGCAGCTGGCCGAGCACCTGGGTCTCCCCGACCACCATCGAGTCCAGCCCGGCGGCGACGGTGCACAGGTGCCCGATGGCCTGGTCCTCGTAGTGCACCGTGACGTAGGGCGACAGGTCCTCCACGGTGGCCCCGGCGTGCCGGGCGAGCACCCGGCTCACGTCGGTGACCCCGCCGTGGAACCGGTCGACCTCGGCGAAGACCTCGACCCGGTTGCAGGTGGCCAGCACCAGCGCCTCGGTGACGTGCTCGCTGTCGAGGAGCTCGTGGAGGGTCTTGACCGTGTCGTCGCCGTTCATCGCGACCTGCTCGAGCAGGGCGACGGGCGCGGTCTGGTGGCTGATGCCGACGGCGAGCAGGCTCATCGGGTGGCCGCCTGCGGGACGGTGAGGTCGTTCGGGACGGTGTCGGGCACCAGCTGCACGCCCTTCTGCTGGTCGAGGAAGGCGAGCACCTGCAGCTCGACCGAGAGGTCCACCTGACGGACGTCGACCCCGGCCGGCACGCTGAGCGTCTGCGGCGCGAAGTTGACGATGCTGCGCACCCCGGCGGCGACGAGCCGGTCGCAGACCGACTGGGCGACCGTGGCCGGGGTGGTGACGACGGCGATGGTCACGCCGTGCTCGGCGACCACGGCCTCCAGCTCGTCGACCGGACGCACCGCGGTACCGCCGACGACGGTGCCGACCCGCTGCGGATCGGCGTCCAGCAGGCCGACGAAGGAGAAGCCGCGGCTGCCGAAGCCGGCGTACCCGGCCAGCGCCGAGCCCAGGTTGCCCATGCCGACCAGCACGCAGGCCCGGTCGGACTCGACGCCCAGCGCGCGGGCCAGCCGTTCGCGCAGGGAGGGCACCGAGTAGCCGACGCCACGGACACCGCACGGGCCCAGGTAGGAGAGGTCCTTGCGCAGCCCGGCCGGGTTGACCCCGGCCGCCGAGGCCAGCTCGCCGGAGGACACGTGGCTGCGTCCACCGTCGGCGAGACCGCTGAGCACCCGCAGGTACACGGCCAGCCGGGCGACGGTGGCCTCCGGGATGACCCGGGGGCGCGGCTCTGGCACGCGTCCTCCTCGGTGTCGCTGGGCCTGGACGTCGCGGGGACGTCGCGGGGCGGTGGTCGTCGGGCGCCTCACCGGGCACCACCGGGGGTGGGATCGGGTGCGAGGAGGGCGGTCGTCCGGCGTGCGTCTCCCGCCGGCAACTCCACGGTAACCGCTTGTGAACGCTGGAACAAAGTCGCTGAGGGCGTCGGCGCAGGTCACAGCGCCCTGCTGTGGCCGACGCCACGCACCGGACGCCTACCACGGGGGTGGACCAGCGGGTCAGGCGGTCCCGAGGTCGCGGCGCAGCCGGTCGACGTCGACGGTGAAGTAGGAGTGCTCGCGGCCGTCGAGCAGCACGACCGGTACCCGGTCGCCGAACTCGGCCTGCAGGTCGGGGTCGGCGTCGACGTCGACCGCGGTGACGGCCAGCCCGGCCTCGGCGGCCAGCCGGTCCAGGGTCTCCGCGGCCGCCACGCACAGGTGGCAGCCCTCCCGGGTGAGCAGCTGCAGCTCGCGCTCAGGCACCCTCGCCGACCCCCTCGACCGTCTCGGTCTCGGCGGCCATCCGGTCCAGCCCCAGCTCGCGCAGCCGGGCCCGGCTGACCTTGCCGGTCAGGGAGTGCGGCAGCTGCGCGACGAAGGTGAACGTGGCCGGCACCTTGAACCGGGCCAGCGAACGCGCCGCGTGGGCCCGCAGCGCGTCGGCGTCCACGGTGCTGCCGGACGTGCGGACGACGACCGCGCGCACCGACTCACCGGTGCGGTCGTCGGGCATCCCGACGACCGCGGCCTCGGCCACCTCGGGGTGCTCCTCCAGGACCCGCTCGACCTCACCGGGGTAGACGTTGAAGCCGCTGACCAGCACCAGGTCGCGGCGGCGGTCGACCAGGTGCAGGTCGCCGACGGCGTCCCGGTAGGCGATGTCGCCGGTGAGCAGCCAGCCCTCGGCGTCCGGGCCGTCGGCGCCGTCGGGCCAGTAGCCGCTGAACAGGTTGGCCCCACGCACGCAGACCTCGCCGGCGGCGTCGGCCGGGTCGTCGCCGAACGGGTCGCCGAAGACGTCCTCGCGGACCTTGCTGCCCGGGTCCGGGCCCGCACCGGGCCCACCGGCGGTGTCCCGCAGCACCAGCTCCACGCCGGGCAGCGGGGCGCCGATGCACTCGGGCTCGGCCCGGCCGGTGACCAGCGTGGTGGCCAGCACGGGGGCGGCCTCGGTGAGGCCGTAGCCCATCCACACGGTGACCGCGGCCCGGTCCCGCATCGCCGTCCAGATGCGGGCGGGCAGCGGGGCGGCCCCGCAGCTGGCGGTGTGCACGGCGGCGAAGGCCCGGCGCAGCGCGGTGTCCGAGCCGGCGCCGTCGGCCGCGGCCAGCCAGGCCTGGTACATCGGCGGCGCACCGGGGACGGCGCTGACGCCCTCGCGGGCCATCAGCTCCAGGGTGGCGACCGGGTCGAAGGAGTCGACGAGCACGCCGCACGCCCCGGTCGCCGCGACAAGGCCCAGGGCGCCGTTGAGGCCGTAGACGTGGAACAGCGGCAGCACCAGCAGCACGACGTCGCCGGGGCGGACCGGGGCCGGCTGCACGGAGAGCACCTGCTGCTGGTTGGCCAGCAGCGCGGCGTGGGTGAGCATCGCCCCGCGGGGGCGACCGGTCGTGCCGCTGGTGTAGCAGAGGACGGCCAGCGCGGAGGGGTCGTCGCGGTCGGCCGGCGGCGCGTCGTCGGAGGCCGGCGGGCCGGCCAGCGCGGGCACCCCGCCCGGGGCGGTCCGCTCGGTGGTGCCCACCAGCAGCCGGGCGCCGGAGTCGCCGAGCAGGTGCTCGAGCTCGGGGTCGGTGTAGGCGGTGTTCACCGGGACGACGACCAGCCCGGCGCGCAGCGCGCCCACCACCGCGACCACCCAGTCGACCCCGTTGGGCAGCTGGACGGCGACCCGCTCCCCCGCGGTCAGCCCGCGGGCGGCGTAACCGGCCGCGGCCCGGTCGACCGCGGCGTCCAGCTCGGTCCAGCTCAGCCGGCGCTCGCCCTGGACCAGCGCCGGGGCCGACCCGGAGGCGGTCGCGGCGGCGCGCACCAGACCGTCGAACGTGCGGACGTCGCTGCGGCCAGCCGGCACCGGGACCACCCTCCTGCTCAGGCCGCGTCCTCCGCACGGGTCACCGCCCCACCGGGTCGGGGGCG
>NZ_CEEDOS010000029.1:0-61428 GCF_979256525.1 Klenkia sp. AC732
CCCCCACCCCCGTCCTCTCCCCCGAGGTCGCCGACGCGCTGGCCGCCGGCCGCCCGGTCGTCGCCCTGGAGAGCACCCTGCTGGCCCACGGCCTGCCCCGACCGGACAACCGCGCTGCCGCCGACCAGGTGGAGGACGCCGTCCGCGCCGGCGGTGCGGTCCCCGCGACGATCGCCGTGCTGGACGGCGTCCCGCACGTCGGCCTGACCGCCGCCGAGGTGGACCGCGTCTGCGCGGACACCGAGCTCGCCAAGCTCGGCGTGCGGGACCTCCCGATCGCGGCCGCGCTCGGCGTCTCGGGTGCCACCACCGTGTCCAGCACCGCCCTGCTCGCGGCCGCCGCCGGCATCGGCGTCTTCGCCACCGGTGGGCTGGGCGGGGTGCACCGGCAGTCGCAGGACACCTTCGACGAGTCCGCCGACCTGGTCGCGCTGGCCCGGACCTCGATCGTGGTCGTCTGCGCGGGGGTCAAGTCGATCCTGGACGTGCCGGCCACCCTGGAGCGGATGGAGACCCTGTCGGTCACCGTCGTCGGCTACCGCACGCTGCGTTTCCCCGGCTTCTACGTCGCCGACTCCGGTCACGCCCTGGACTGGCAGGTGGAGGACCCGGCGGCCGCCGCCCGGGTGTTCGCGGCCCGCCGGGCGCTGGCCCCCGGCGCCGTCGTGGTGGCCAACCCGCTGCCGGAGTCCGAGCAGCTGGACCGCGACCTGCACGACCGGGTCATCGCCGGCGCCCTCGCCGCGGCCGACGCCGCCGGAGCCCGAGGCAAGGACGTGACGCCGTTCGTGCTGGGCCACCTGCACGACGCCAGCGAGGGCGCGACCCTGGCGGTGAACGTGCAGCTGGTGCTGCGCAACGCCGAGCTGGCCGGCCGGATCGCCGCCGAGCTCGCCCAGCTGTCCTGAGGTGACCGCGCCCCAGGTGGTCGTGGTCGGCGACGTCTGCACCGACGTCGTCGCGGTGCTGTCCGGCGTCCCCGCGCCGGGTTCGGACCGGCCGGCCGCGATCCGCAGCCGGGGTGGCGGTGCCGGCGCGAACGTCGCCGCGCACCTGGCCGCCCTGGGGACGTCGGTGCAGCTGGTCGGCTGCGTCGGAGACGACCCGGCCGGCGCCGGGCTGGCCGCGGAGCTGTCCGCGGCCGGGGTGCAGCTGGCACTGCGGGCGGTGCCCGGCGCGGGCACCGGCACGATCGTCAGCCTGGTGGAGCCCGGCGGGGAGCGCAGCATGCTGGCCGACCGGGGCGCCAACCTGGACCTGCGCGCCGACGACGTCCCGACGCTGGCGCCGCCGGCGCACCTGCACCTGTCCGGTTACACCCTCCTGGACCCGGGTCCCCGCGAGGCGGGCCTGGCCGCGTTGGCGGCTGCGGTGCAGGCGGGCTGCACCGTGTCGCTGGACCCGGCATCGACCGGGCCGCTGGCCGGGTACGGGATCGACCGCTGGCTGGCCGACACGGCCGCGGCCACCCTGTTGCTGCCCAACGCCGAGGAGGCCCGTCTGCTCACCGGCTGCCGGGACACCGGCGACGCGGCCCGCGCACTGGCCGCCCGGCACGCGGTGGTGGCGGTCAGCCTGGGCGCCGAGGGCGCGCTGTGGGCCGCGGGCTCCGAGCTCACCCACCGGCCGGCGCACGCCGTCGACGTCGTGGACACCACGGGGGCCGGGGACGCCTTCGCCGCCGGGCTGCTCTCGGTGTGGGTGGCTGCAGCGGGCCGGCCGGACCCGCTGGCCGCGCTGGACGCCGGGATCGCCCGCGCCGCGACCGTCGTGGGGACCGCCGGCGCCCGCTGAGACGCACACGAGGCCCGCACCCCGGTGTCGGGTGCGGGCCTCCTGTGCGTGCGGTGGGGTCAGACGTCGATGACCCGGCCGGCGCTGGGCCGGCTCTCCAGGATCCGGTCCGGTGCGGGCACCTTGTACCGGTTGACGTCGAGCTTCTTCTTCGGCGGGCGGTCGTTGGCCATGACCACGGCGATCCAGGGCAGCACCGTGCCCAGCACCGCGAAGACCGCCATGAGCCACACGGTCTGGTAGAAGACGCAGGCCAGGATCAGGCTGACCATGCGGATGAGCATCGTGATCACGTAACGCTTCTTGCGCGCGTCGTGCTGGTCGGCCCTGCTGGGCTCGGCCTCGGTGATCAGGACGGGCTCTGCCTGGTTCGTGTGCTGTCGGCTCGAGGCCACGGACACCCTTCCCTGTCGCTGGCCGGGGTGGTGGGGTCGCGGGTCGGCGTCGTCTCTGGCTGGCGACCGGCCCCCGGTGTCTCCCGGCTCCGCGACCCATCGTGCCACCGTGCCCGCGGACGTGCAGCAGCCCCGGCGAAAACGGCGCTTGCGCAGGCGTCAGCCCTGCTCGCGGGCCGCCTTGGCCGCGGCCTTGGCCTGCTGCTTGAAGGCCCGGACCTCCCCCAGCGACACCGGGTCGGTGACGTCGGCCACGGACCGGCGGGCGCCGTCGTCGCCGTAGTCGCCGGCCGCCTCGCGCCAGCCGGGCGGGGTGACCCCGTACTGCTTGCCCAGCAGTGCCACCAGGATCTTGGCCTTCTGCGCGCCGAAGCCGGGCAGCTCGCCGACCCGGCGCAGCAGGGTGGCCCCGTCCGGGGCGTCGGACCACAGCCCCTCGGGGTGGCCGTCGTAGCGCTCCACCAGCAGCCGGCAGACCGCCTGGGTGCGCTCGGCCATCGAGCCCGGGTAGCGGTGCACCGCCGGCGGGCCGGTGAAGACCGCCTTCAGCTCGGCCGGGTCGGCCTCGGCCAGCGCGGCGGCGGACAACTGCTCCACCCCGAGCCGCTCGGCGATCAGCGCAGGGCCGGCGAAGGCGCGCTCCATCGGGAACTGCTGGTCCAGCAGCATGCCCAGCAGCAGCGCCAGCGGGTCGCGGGAGAGCAGCTCGTCGGCAGCGGGGTCCTGGGCGATGCGGATGGTCGGCACGCGGGCAGTCTGCCCCAGGGCCGGCCGGCCCCGGCCGCGCCGAGGGTGCTGTGCCGCCGAGGGTGCGGTGCCGCCGAGGGTGCGGTGACGCGGTCAGTGCGCCCGGGTGGCCTCAGCGGCGAGAGCGTCCCCCATCTGCTGGAGCGCCCGCTCCAGGACGGCCGGGGTCGTGGCGAAGTTGAGCCGGACGTGGCCGCGACCGCCGGTCCCGAAGACGTGCCCCGAGCTCACCGCGACCCGCGCGCGGTCCAGGAAGAACCGGGCCGGGCCGTCGAGGTCGGACACGACGGCCCGGCCCGCCGTCGGCGACGTCTCCCCGAGGGCGAGGTCACGGCAGTCCAACCAGGCCAGGTAGGTGCCCTCGGGCCGGAGCATCCTGGTCCGCGGGAGGTGGCGGCGGACCAGGCCCTCCAGCAGCGTCCGGTTCTCCACCAGGTCGGCGAGCAGCCCGTCCAGCCAGTCGCCGCCGTCCCGGAACGCCGCAGTGTGACCGATCACCGCGAGGTGGCTGACGCCGTGGGACACCTCCTCGGGCAGCCGGGCGAGGTCGGCGGCGCTCTCGGGCCCGGCGACGAGGAGCGCGGCTTTGAGGCCGGCCAGGTTCCACGCCTTGGACGCCGAGGTCAGCGACAGCGCGTCCTCGGAACCCGGGACGCTCAGGTAGGGCACGAACCCGGCGCCGTCGAGCGCGAGCGGGGCGTGGATCTCGTCGGCGACGACGCGCACCCCGTGCCGCCGGGCCAGCCGCGCCACGGTCGCGAGCTCGTCCCGGGTGTGGACGGCACCGGTGGGGTTGTGCGGGTTGCAGAGCAGGAAGACGGCTCGGGGCGAGCGGCGGGCGGCTCCGGCCAGCGCCGCCTCCAGGGTGACGGGGTCGATCCGGCCCTCAGGGGTCAGCGGCGCCTCGAGGACCACCCGGTCGTCGTGCTCGACGAAGGCGTAGAACGGGGCGTACACCGGCGGCGTGACGACGACCGGGTCCCCAGGCCGGGTCAACAGACGCAGGGCCTCGACGATGCCGAGCATGACGTCGGGGACGACGGCCGTCCGGGCGGGGTCCAGGCCGTCCCACCCCCAGCGCTGGGCCGCGAAGTCACGCAGCGCCTCCGCGTAGCCGGCGCCCGTGGCGTACCCGGTGTCCCCCTGCTCGATCGCTCGGTGGAGCGCCGAGGCCACCCGCGGCGCCAGCGGGACGTCCATCTCGGCGACCCACAGCGGCAGGACGTCGGCCGGGTGGGTGCGCCACTTCATGCTCGTCCGCGCACGGAGCTCCTCCAGCGACAGCTGGCCCAGTGGGTGTGACGCAGCCTCTGCCATGTCCTGGCCTCCCGCTCTCCTCGGTCGTGGCGGGGCCCCCGACGAGCACCGACCTCCCCCGGCCGGTCGCGTGCGCGCACCCCGGTCGGCCCTGTCCCGGAGTGTGCCGCGCCCACGCGACCGGCGGGCCGGCGGCCGACCCGGACCCGGCCCCTGGGCCTCACTGCAGCGGGAGGGGCCCACTGCCCGGACTGTTGCCGCCCTCGACGGAGGGGCCGGCGAGCAGCAGGTCGGCCACGGCCCGCAGCAGGTCGCCCGGGTCCTCGCCGGTGCCCGTGCGCTCCAGCTCGAACAGCTCGCGGACCGCGAGGGGCAGGGGTGCGTCGGCGAGCGAGGCCACGACGTCGACCGCCGCCTCCCCGCCCCGACCCCTCGCCCCCGGGGCCGTCGGCAGCAGGGCGCCCGGGTGGCCCCCCGCCAGGACCGCGCCGGCTCCGGCCCGCGCCCGGCGGGCCCCCCGGAGCAGGTCCTGGACGGCGACCAGCGCCACGGCGTCGGCCAACGGCCAGGCCAGGCCCAGCTCGTCCCGCGGAGGGTGGACCGACTGGTCCTCGGCCTCCCAGGACGCGACGTGCTGCAGGACCCCCTCCAGCCGCAGCAGGAGGGCCAGCGACTCCGCCGTCAGTGCTCCACCGGCGGCGCCGGGACGACTCCCGGGGTGCGGGGGCGGGCGGTCACCGGGGCCCCGGTCGGCGTCCCGGGCCTCGGACCGGGCCCCGCCGATCACCGCCACAGCGACCGCACCGCTGTGACGACGTCGACGACGGACCCGCCGCGGATCGCGCGGTACCGGCGGCGCGACCCGCTCCTCGGGTAGTCGGTGACGAGCGCGTGCACCTCGCCCTCGGCCCGGAAGACCAGCGCACGGATCGGCCCGTCCTGGACGGAGCACACGACCCCGGCCTGGTCGAGCACGTCGGCGATCTGGTCGGCGTCGAAGCGCGGGTAGCGCCGGGGGGCCGCAAAGACCCAGGCGGCCGCGGTACCGGCGAGCTGCTGCAGCTTCGCGTCGTGTGCCTGCTCGCTCTGTGGTGTGGACACGTCACCACCCATCTGCCCCGTTCGGGGCCGTGATCGGGCCGAGCGGTGCTCGGGCCGTCGGAGGAAGGAGGGTCGGGGACCGGACCGGTGCTGGTCCGGTCCCCCACCGTCGGGTCGGTGGCAGCCGCGGTGCGGCGCCGCACGTGACCGGCGGCCGGGTGCGGCCGCCGGTCCGGACGGGGTCAGCTCACGAGGCGGAACGTGGCGTCGGACCGTTCACCGCTCGTCGCGCCGATGACGTCGACACGGAACGCGAACCCGGCGTGCCGCAGGTGGCGGTCGGGGTTGTTCCACGAACGGAAGGACGACCACGAGGCATCGGCGAGGCCTGCTTCGCGGGTGAACGTGGCATCGGCGGCGAACCCGGTGGAGCCGTCGTTCACGTCCAGCCGCACGGTGAACCCGGAGTGCCGCAGGAACCGCCCTGGGAAGTTCACGGACTCGAAGGACACCGCGCCGGCCGAGGCCAGTCCGGGCCGGACCCGCCACTGGCTGTCCTCGAAGGGGTCCATGGGGTAGGGGTCCAGCCGGGCCACCAGCCCGGCGTGCCGCAGGTAGCGGTCGGGGAAGTTGTGCGACTTGACCCGGTTCCAGGCCGGGGCCCCGTACCGCGCCAGCAGGCCGTCCCGTTCGGCCGGGCTGATCGCGACGATCGTGGCGTGCTTGGAGTTCAGCGGCTGGGTGTAGTCGGCGTTGGACACCGGCGTCCAGACGTCCCTGGTGATGTCGGTGGAGCGCCAGACGTAGAACTCCCCGTTGACCGGTGCGTAGGAGTCGCCCCAGAGGTACCAGGTGTTCGAGTCGGCGGCCTTCACGACGATGGGGGCCTCGGTCGCGCCGGCGGCGTACCGGGTCGTGTACGTGGCCGCGGCAGGGGTGAAGGAGCCCGGGGCCAGCGAGGTGGAGCGGGCCCCGAACAGGGAGTTGTCGGACTCCCGCTTGTAGTAGAAGTAGTTCGTGCCACCGGTGACGTGCACCGTGGCGTCCAGGACGCCGAACCCCGGGTCGAAGTAGGTCTGCGGCGCGGACACCGTCACGAAGTCGGTCGTGTAGTTGACCTGGATGACGTTGCGGCCGCCGACGTCGATGGAGCAGAGGATCCCGTACTGGCCCCGGGCCGGGTCCCAGAACGCCTCCGGCGCCCAGGCGTGGGTCTGCAGGTCGTGCAGCCTGAGCCTGCGGTAACCGGTGAAGGACCTCAGGTCGACGGAGTCCCAGACGTGGATGAACTGGTTGACCTGGGTGAAGTCGGTCCCGGTCATGTCGGTGGCCAGGACGACGAAGGTGCCGTCCTGCTTGCGCAGGATGAACGGGTCGCGCAGGCCCCCGGTGCCGCCGGCGGGGCGGACCACGGCGGCGTTCTGGTTCAGCGCCGTCCACTCCAGGCCGTCGGTGCTCACCGCCAGGTGCAGGGCGTAGTCGTTCGCCCGGCCGTTGGGTGACTCGGTGAAGTAGCCCATCGCGAAGGCCCCGGTCGTCGCCGCCCGGGCCGGCCGGGCGACCAGCGGCAGACCCACCCCGGCCAGGGGGACGGCCATCAGTCCTCCCAGGAGGACACGGCGGCTGAAACGACCCGCTCCCGCAGGCAGCGGGGGGTGGGGACCGGACGACTCGGGCATGGCGGAGACCTCACTCTTCACGTCGTTGTGTTAGCGCTCACATACACCCTGAGGTCCTCCCCCAGCTCGTGTCAAGCCGGTGCTTTCACGATTCGAACAGCACGGTCACGCCCACG
Source organism: Klenkia sp. AC732 (assembly GCF_979256525.1). NCBI lineage: Bacteria > Bacillati > Actinomycetota > Actinomycetes > Geodermatophilales > Geodermatophilaceae > Klenkia > Klenkia sp. AC732. Next base: position 7,030 of record NZ_CEEDOS010000029.1, read on the forward strand.
AGAACGGCGCCGTTTCGAACTCGATGTTCTCGCTGACAGCTCTTGCGCTCCGGCCTGTGAGCGCTAACACTCCCGGCCTGTGACTCCGACCACAGGTTCCTGTGACCTCCCTGAGGGCCGTCCCTCACACCGGCGGGGCCTGGCCCCGCGCCCCCGCCGGACCGGGCGGGGCACCGCGGTCGCCCGTGGCGCACTGGTCGTCGTGGCGGCCCTCGCGCTCCTGCTCGGGCTGACGACGACGGCGCCCACCGCGCAGGCCTCGCCGGTCACGGTGACCAACCCGGTGGTGCAGCAGCGCGCCGATCCCGCTGTCTACCGGCACACCGACGGCTACTACTACATGACCGCGTCGGTACCCGACTACAAGACGGTGGAGCTGCGCCGCTCGACCACCCTGGCCGGACTGGCCACGGCGGCACCGGTCGCGGTGTTCCAGGGGCCGCCGTCGGGCGCCCTGGGCGGCTACCTGTGGGCGCCTGACATCCGCTTCTGGGACGGCGCCTGGTACCTCTACTTCTCCGGCGCACCCAGCAACGCGCCCTTCGACCAGCGCATGTACTGGACCAGCACCACGTCGGCCAACCCGCTGACCGGCACCTGGACCGCCCCGGCCCGGCTGACCACGCCGTGGGAGACCTTCGCGCTGGACCCCGCGTCCTTCGAGCTGCGCGGGGTGCGCTACCTGGTGTGGGCCCAGGCCGAGCCCGGCATCGCCACCAACAGCAACCTCTACATCGCCCGGATGGCCGGGGCGACGGCCATCACCGGACCGGTCACCCGGATCGCCGTCCCCACGCTGGCCTGGGAGCGCGAGGGGTACCCGGTCAACGAGGGCCCCCAGGTGGTGGTGCGGAACGGCAGGGTGTTCATCGCCTACTCCGCCGCAGCCACCGACGCCCGCTACAAGCTGGGACTGCTGACCGCCTCGGACACGGCCGACCTGCTGGACCCGGCGTCGTGGACGAAGAAGCCCGAACCGGTGTTCACCTCGGCGAACGGGGTCTTCGGCCCCGGCCACGGCAGCTTCACCACCACCGAGGACGGCCGCACGGACGTGCTGGTCTACCACGCCCGCGACTACGACCCGCCGCGCCCGGACCCGCTCACCGACCCCAACCGGCACACCCGGATGCAGCAGCTCTACTGGGCCGAGGACGGGTCCCCCTGGTTCGGGCAGCCGCGGCCGGGGCCGGCAGCCAACCGCCTGCAGGGCGTCCACAGCACCAAGTGCGTCGACGACTACGACTTCGACACCACCCCGGGCGCCCTGGTCCGGCTCCACACCTGCAACCAGAACTCGGTGCAGCAGTTCGAGTTCGACCACCTGGGCAACGGCCGCTACCGGGTGCTCAACGGCAACACCGGCACGTGCCTGGACAACGCCAACGGCAGCACCGCGGTCAACGCCGACGTCGGCCTGTGGCCGTGCAACGGGTCCACCGCCCAGCAGTGGACGATCCGCGACCGGGGTGCGGGCACCTTCCAGCTCTACAACGTGGCCGGCCGACAGTGCCTGGACAACTACGCCTTCGACACGGCCAACGGAGCGCGCGTCTCGCTCTACCCGTGCAACGACTCCGCCGCCCAGCGCTGGCGCTTCGTCTGACCCCCTCCACCGCACAGGCCCCAGCACGTCCGCGCCGATCCGATGGGATGTCCATGAACCACACGCTCCACCCGTTCGCCCACCGATGGTCCCGCCTGCTCGTCGTCCTCACAGCTGCACTGCTGGTGGCGGCCGGCCTCTCGCTGACCCAGGCCCCACCCGCCCAGGCCGCACCCGGCGCCACCGTGACCAACCCGCTGGTCACGGCGCCCAACAGCGCGGACCCGTGGCTGGGGTTCCACGACGGCTCGTACTACTACGTGGCCACGACGTCGACCTCGAACATCGTCATCCGCAAGTCCTCCACCCTGGCGGGCCTGACCACGGCTGCGGAGCAGCGGGTCTTCACCCTCGACCAGCCGACCGGCTGCTGCGTCATGTGGGCACCGGACATGCAGCTGCTGGACGGACCCAACGGCCAGCGCTGGTACCTCTACTACTCCGCCGACCCCTCCACCCCCGGGACCAACCGCCAGACGGCGGTCCTGGAGAGCGCCAGTGACGACCCGCTGGGGCCCTACACCTACAAGGGCGTGCTGGCCTTCCAGGCCAACGGCGGTTGGGCCATCGACTCCAGCGTCCTGCGCCTGGACGGCAAGAACTACTTCGTCTACTCGGCCTTCGGCACCGACGGCCTCCAGTCGAACTTCATCGCCCCGATGACCAACCCGTGGACCCCAGGCGCCTTCGGCACCCGCATCTCGGCACCGACCCTCCCGTGGGAGACGCAGGCAGGGAAGGTCAACGAGGGTCCCGTCGCGCTCCAGCACGGCGACCGGACCTGGATCACCTACTCGGCCAGCGCCTGCTGGGGCGACGACTACAAGATCGGCGCGCTGGAGTACGTCGGCGGCGACCCGCTCTCGGCGGCCGCCTGGCGCAAGGGCGAGAACCCGCTGTTCCAGCGCAACGACGCAGCCGGGGTCTACGCCCCCGGTCACCACTCGTTCTTCACCTCACCCGACGGCAAGGAGACCTGGATCGCCTACCACGCCAACGACCGGCCGATGAACGGCGGAGGCTGCGGGTACAGCCGCACCACCCGCGTCCAGCCGATCACCTGGAACGCCGACGGCACACCGAACCTGGGGGTCCCGCTGGCGACCTCGGTGCGGATCCCCGGCCCCTCGGGCGAGAACGCGTCCAACGCCCAGCGCATCCGCAACCAGCACAGCGGGCTGTGCCTGGACGACTGGCAGTTCCGCACCGCCCCCGGCGCCGAGGTCCGGCAGTTCACCTGCAACGACAGCGCGGCCCAGGGCTGGTACCTGGACCACCTCGAGGGTGACTGGTACCAGCTGGTCAACCAGCACAGCGGCCTGTGCCTGGACAACTACCGGTTCGGCACCGCGCCGGGTGCCGAGGTCCGCCAGTGGACCTGCAACGGGAACCCGGTCCAGCAGTGGCGCGTCTCCGACGCCGGCAACGGCGCGGTGACCCTGACCAACAGGGTCAGCGGCCTGTGCCTGGACGACCGGGACTGGGTCACCACCCCCGGCGCCGCGGTCCAGCAGTGGACGTGCAACGGCCTCCCGGTCCAGCGGTGGACCATCGGCTGACCCGCAGGGTCGTCCCCGGGCGTGTGCCCGGGGACGGCCGGTCCCGCCAGGCCCCCGACGACCCGACACGGTCGCCGGGGGTCTGCGTGGTGTCCGGTCGCGGACGGCGCCGGCCCCTCCCGGCAGCGGGCTCAGGGGACCGGGGTCCCCCCGACCGCCGCCAGGTGTGCCCGCAGGTGTCTCCCCGTGGCACTCCCCGCGATCGCGGCCACCTCCTCCGGGGTGCCCACACCGACGACGCGGCCGCCGTCGGCGCCGCCACCGGGCCCCATGTCCAGCACGTGGTCGGCGTTGGCGATGACGTCGAGGTCGTGCTCGATCACCACGACGGTGGCCCCGCGGACCAGGAGCCTGTCGAGGACCCCGAGCAGGGTCCGGACGTCGAGGGGGTGCAGCCCGACGCTGGGTTCGTCCAGGACGTAGACCGCGTCGGACTGCTGCCGCCTGAGCTCGGTGGCCAGCTTGAGGCGCTGGGCCTCCCCACCGGACAGCGCCGGGGTGTCCTCGCCCAGCGTGAGGTAGCCCAGCCCGAGGTCGACCAGGGCCTGCAGCCGGGCGCGCACCCGGGGCAGGTCACCCACCACGTCCAGCGCCTGCCGGACCTCCAGGGCGAGCACCTCCGGCAGGGACACGTCCGCCCCGCCTGCGGTCCCGCCGACGGCGCGGCGCACCCCATCCGCCTCCGGGGCGTACCGGGAACCGAGGCAGTCTGGGCACGGGATGTCGACGTCGGGCAGGAACTGGACGTCCAGGGAGACCTGCCCGGTGCCCTCGCACCGGGGGCAGCGCAGCGACCCGGTGTTGTAGGAGAAGTCGGCCGCCGTGAGGCCCCGCTCCCCCGCCGCCGGCACGGCGGCGAAGGCCCGGCGGAGGTCGTCGTGGACGCCGCTGTAGGTGGCGACCGTGGACCGCACGTTGACCCCGATCGGACTCGCGTCGACCGTGTCCACCCGGCTGATCCCCGGGGCGTCGACCGCCACGACGTGGGCGGGCAGGGCCGTCCCGTCCACGGTCGCGCGCAGCGCCGGGACCAGGCTGTCCAGGACCAGGGTCGTCTTGCCCGACCCCGACATCCCGGTGACCGCGGTCAACCGCCCGCGCGGGACGGTGACGTCGAGCGCGTCGACCGTGTGCAGCGGCCGGGTCTGCAGCCGGATGGCGCCCTGTGCGAAGACCTCCTCCCGTGGTGCACGCTCACGCACGACGACCGGTTCGCGACCCACCAGGAACCCCCCGAGCCTGGAGTCCGGGTGCGACCCGAGGTCGGCGACCGTGCCGGTGGCCACGACGGTGCCGCCGGCACTCCCGGAGCCGGGGCCGATCTCGATCAGCCAGTCGGCCTCCCGGAGCACCTGGACGTCGTGGTCGACCAGGACGACGGAGTTGCCGTCCCGCAGCAGGTCCCGGACGACGCACAGCAGGCCCTCGGTGTTCGCCGGGTGCAGGCCGATCGAGGGTTCGTCGAGGACGTAGAGGACACCGGTGGTCTGGTTGCGCACGGCACGGGCGAGCTGGACCCGCTGCCGCTCGCCGGTCGACAGCGTCGACCCCGCCCGGTCCAGGGAGAGGTAGCCCAGGCCCAGCTGGACGAGGCGACGTCCGACGGCGGCCAGCTCGGCCGTGATGTCGCGGGCCATCTGCCGCATCTCCGGGGGCAGCGGGGCCTCGATCGTGCCGGCCCAGGCGAGCAGCTCGTCCAGCGTCATCGCCGTGGCCGTGGCCAGGCCGGTCCCCGCCACCTCGATGCCGCGGGCCCGGACGCCCAGCCGGGTGCCGTGGCAGGACGGGCACACCTGGGTGCTGATGAACCGCTCGACGCGGACGATGCCCCGCTCGCTGGTGGCCTTGTCCAGTGCCTCCTGGACGGCCACCCGGGCGTTCCGGTAGGTGAAGTCCAGCTCGAAGAGCTTGCCGTTCCGGGTCGGCACCGACAGCCGGCGCTTGACCGCCTCCCCGTGGAGGACCACCTCGACCTCGTCGGGGGTCAGGGCCGCGAACGGGACGTCCGTGCGCACCCCGAGCTCGGCGACGACCTGGGGCATCAGCGACAGGCCCGGCAGTCCCCACGGCGCCACCGCCCCCTCGGCGACGGTGCGGAGCGGGTCAGGCACGAGCGCCGCGTCGTCGACCTCCCGCACCGCCCCGGTCCCGCTGCACGTCGGGCAGGCCCCGCCGGAGTTGAACGCGAGGTCCTCGGCGCCGACCGGTGCGAAGACGACACCGCACGCGGGACAGGTCAGCGGCTGGCCGGCGGCGACGTCGATGGTCGGGTCGAGCCGGTGACCGCGGGGGCACACGTGGCTCCCGAGCCGGGAGAACCCGATGCGCAGGACGTTGAGCAGCTCCGTCGACGTCCCGAAGGTGCTGCGCACGCCGGGCACCGCCGGCCGCTGACGCAGCGCCAGGGCGGCCGGGACGTGGGTGACGCTGTCCACGGCCGCCCGCGGCGACTGGTCCAGGCGACGCCGCGAGTACGTGGACAGGGCCTCCAGGTACCGGCGCGGCCCCTCCGCGTAGACCACGCCCATCGCCAACGAGGACTTCCCCGAGCCCGAGACGCCGGCGATGGCCACCAACCGGTGCAGCGGGACGTCGACGTCGACGTCGCGCAGGTTGTGCACGCGGGCCCCCCGCACCTGGACCGCCGTCGGTCGGACGATGTCGTCGGTCGCCACGGTGCCCAGCTCCTCCGGTGTGTGCCCTGGACCAGGACGTTCGCCGGACAGTCCACCACCCCGGGGGCGGCGGGTGCCGACGTGCCCGACAGCGGGACCGGCCCTGCGAGGATCTCCCGGTGCGTGCCGTCGTGACCCGGGTCGGCCGGGCCTCCGTCGAGGTCGAGGGCGCCGTCGTCGGCGAGATCGGCGCCGGACTGCTGGCGCTGGTGGGCGTGGGCCGCACCGACACCGCCGCGCACGCCCGCGAGCTGGCCCGCAAGGTGCACGAGCTGCGCGTCTTCCCCTCCGCCGACGGCGAGCGCTCGGCCGCCGACCTCGGGCTCGAGGTGCTGGTGGTCAGCCAGTTCACGCTCTACGGCGACACCCGCAAGGGCCGGCGACCCTCCTGGGTCGACGCCGCACCGGGCGACGTCGCCGAGCCGCTGGTGGCCGCGGTCGTCGCCGAGCTGCGCGACCGGGGCGCCGTCGTCGCCACCGGGGTGTTCGGCGCCTCGATGCGGGTGACCTCGGTCAACGAGGGTCCGATGACGCTGCTGGTCGACGTCCCCGCCCGGGAGTGAAACGACGCTTACGCGGGTAGCAGCTCTGTGACGGATGACTCTGTCCGTCTGCTGTGAACGTGTGACGGCCAGGAACACCAGGGGTGGTCCCGGCCGTTGTGCAGGACGTACCACACGGGATGGAACCCCGTGGGAGGCCCCCGACCGGCGATCCCGGGCCGGGCCCCCGCATCACCGACGCCAGGCCGGGTACCCGCCAGTACGCCAGGCGGACATCCGACCCCAGAGGCAAGGACGAAGACACATCGTGACGCTGCTGCAGTCCTCCCCCACCGACACCCTCGAGGTGCGTACGCCGCGCCGTACGCCGGACACCAGCGGACTGGTGTCGACGGACCTGGTGCGCGTCTACCTCAACACCATCGGCAAGACCGCCCTGCTGACCGCCGAGCAGGAGGTCGAGCTGGCCAAGCGCATCGAGGCCGGTCTCTACGCCGAGCGCCTGCTGGGTGAGAAGAAGCTGACCCCGGCGGTCAAGCGCGACTACGGGCTGCTCGCCGCGGACGGCAAGGCCGCCAAGGCGCACCTGCTGGAGGCCAACCTCCGCCTGGTGGTCTCGGTCGCCAAGCGCTACACCGGCCACGGCATGACGTTCCTGGACCTCATCCAGGAGGGCAACGTCGGCCTGATCCGCGCCGTGGAGAAGTTCGACTACACCAAGGGCTTCAAGTTCTCGACCTACGCGACGTGGTGGATCCGCCAGGCCATCACCCGCGCCATGGCCGACAGCGGCCGCACCATCCGGCTCCCCGTCCACCTGGCCGAGCAGGTCAACAAGGTGGTCCGTACCCGACGCCGGATGCACCAGGAGCTGGAGCGGGAGCCCACCGCCGAGGAGCTGGGCCTGGAGCTGGACATGACCGAGGAGCGGGTCGTCGAGCTCCTGGAGTACAGCCGGGACCTGGTCTCCCTGGACCAGACCGTCGGCGCCGACGAGGAGTCCCGGCTGGGTGACTTCATCGAGGACGCCGACGCCGCGGTCGCCGAGGACGCCGTCGCCTTCCAGATGATGCGCGGGGACGTCCGCACCGTCCTGGGCACCCTGGAGGACCGCGAGCGCGACGTCGTCGTCATGCGGTTCGGTCTGGACGGCGAGCAGCCCCGCACCCTGGAGCAGATCGGCAAGCGCTTCGGGCTCTCCCGCGAGCGGGTCCGCCAGATCGAGCGCGAGACGATGAGCAAGCTGCGGGCCCCCGAGCGGGCCGAGGCCCTGCGGGACTACCTGGCCTGAGCCACCCCGCACGCAGCGCACGACACCGGAGCCGGTCACCCCTGCGGGGGTGACCGGCTCCCGTCGTCTGCGGGCAGGATGGGGACGGCGGCCGACCGGGCCCGCAGACCCGGAGGCCGCCGTGACCAGCCAGGACGCGCCCGCGTGGCGCCGCCGCACCCGCGGGGAGCACCGGTGGCCGGCGACCCTGGCGGTGGTGGCCGCCGTCGTGCTGCAGCTGCTGCTGCCCGACCGGGTGGTCCCCCAGCTGGGCCTGCTGCTGCCCCTCGCCGAGCTGGCCCTGCTGGCCGGGCTCGTGGTGGCCGACCCGCTGCGGATCGACCGCGAGTCCACCGCCCTGCGTCGGGTCGCGCTGGCGCTGCTGGGTCTCGTGGTCGGGTCGGCGGGCTGGTCGGTGCTGCTGCTGGTCCGCGACCTCGTCTCGGCCCGCCCGCTGCCGGCCGGGGAGCTGCTGGCCTCCGGGGGCGGCATCTGGCTGACCACGGTGCTGGCCTTCGCGCTGCTGTACTGGGAGCTGGACCGGGGTGGGCCGGCGGCACGGGCCGCCGGCACCCGGGTGCACCCGGACCTGCTCTTCGTGCAGATGCAGTCCCCGGAGTTCGCGCCACCGGAGTGGGAGCCGCGCTTCCCCGACTACCTGTACCTGGCGTACACCAACGCCACCGCGTTCAGCCCGACCGACGTGCTGCCGCTGACCCGGCGGGCCAAGACGGCGATGGCGGTGCAGTCGGCGATCGCGCTGGTGCTGGTCCTGCTGGTGCTGGCCCGGGCGGTCAACGCGCTGACCTGACCCCGGGCCGCCGCACCGTCGGCGCCGCTCAGCCGGGCGGGCCGAACATCCGGCGCGGACCCGGGTCGACCCGCGCCGTGGGCGGGCCCACCCGCACGCTGGCACCGGCGACGACCAGCGACCGGCCGCCGTGCCACGGGTTCGCCGGGCCCACGATGACCGGTTCCAGGGACAGCGCCAGCACCTCGGGCAGGTCGTCGGCCAGCCGGGCGATGCGCAGCAGCAGCTCCTCCAGCGCCGCGACGTCGACCGGTTCGCTGCCCCGCCAACCGTCCAGCAGCGGCCAGGCCCGGGGCTCCCGGACCATCTCGGCGGCGTCGGTGTCGGTGAGCGGCAGGGTGCGGAACGCCCGGTCCCCGAGCAGGTCGGTGGCCACCCCGCCGACGCCGAAGCTGACCAGCGCACCGAAGGACGGGTCGTCCACGACCTCCACCACCGTGGTGACGCCGGGGGCGGCCATCTCCTGCACGATCACCGGGTCACCGGACGGGATGGCCTCGAACGCCGTCGCCACGTCGTCGGCGTCGCGCAGGTCCAGCCGCACCCCGCCCAGGTCGGTCCGGTGGCGCAGCCACGGGGCGGTGGACTTGAGCACCACCGGGTAGCCGATGTCCTCGGCTGCGGCGACCGCGGAGTCGGCGTCGGTGACCCGGCGGGTGCCCAGCAGCGGGACGCCGTAGGCGCCGAGCAGGGCGATGACCTCCTCGTCGGTGAGGTCCCGCCCGCCGCCGTCGGCCAGCGCGCCGACGACGACCTCGCGGGCGGCGGCCTCGTCGACGCCCTCCAGCTCGGGCACGGTGCCCACGGGCCGGCGCCGCCAGCGGGCGTACTCCGACATCCGGGCGAGTGCGATGACGGCGCGCTCCGGGGTGGAGAACGAGGGCACCGAGCCGCGCTGGGGCATCCCGTCCTCACCGCGGACGACGAGGTCGTCGGGGATGCCGTCGGTGGACAGGAAGTTGGCCACCAGCGGCTTGGTCGCCTGCGCCGACACCTCGCGGAGCACCCGGCCGTAGGGCTGGGTGTCCCGGACCAGCGGCGGCAGGAACACCGCGACGACGGCGTCCACGGACTCGTCGTCCAGCGCGGCGTGCAGGGCCGCCCGGAACTCCTCGGGGCCGGCCTGGGTGCCGATGTCGACGGGCCGGTCGTGGGCCAGCTCCAGGCCCTGCTCCAGCACCGCGTCGGCCACCAGGACGCCCACGGCCGTCGAGTTGCCGACGACCGCGACCCGGTCACCGGCCGGCAGGGGCTGGTGGGCCAGCAGCGTGCCGACGTCGAACAGCTCGGCCAGCGTCTCCACCCGGATGACCCCGGCGGAGGCGAAGAGCGCGGCGACGGACTGCTCGGGCACGGTGACGCTGGTGCCGGCCAGGCCAGCGGTCATCCCGACGTGCCGGCCGCTCTTGACCGCCACGACCGGCTTGGTGCGGCCCACCCGGCGGGCCAGCCGGGCGAACTTGCGCGGGTTGCCGAAACTCTCCAGGTGCAGCAGCACGACCTCGGTGGCCGGGTCGGTGGCCCAGTACTGCAGCAGGTCGTTGCCGCTGACGTCGGCGCGGTTGCCGGCCGAGACGAAGGAGCTCAGTCCGATCCCCCGGTTCCGGGCGCGCTCCAGCAGCATCACGCCCAGCGCGCCGGACTGGGCGAAGAAGCCCATCCGGCCCCGGCCGGGCACCTGCGGGGCCAGGCTGGCGTTCATCTGCACCGCGGGGTCGGTGTTGACCAGGCCCAGGCAGTTCGGCCCGACGACGCGCATGCCCGAGGCGCGGGCTGCGGCGACGAACCGGCGTTCGGCGGCCCGGCCCTCCGGGCCGGTCTCGCCGAACCCGCCGGAGATGACCACCAGGGCCTTGACGTGCTTGCGCCGGCAGGCCTCGACGACGCCGGGCACCTCGTCGGCAGGCACGGCCAGCACGGCGAGGTCGACGTCGTCGGGGATGTCCTCGATGGTGGCGTGCGCGGGCACCCCGGCGACGTGCCGGACCGCGGGGTTCACCGGGTAGATCGGCCCGGCGAAGCCGTTGTCCAGCAGGTGCCGGAGCACGGCGTGACCGATCTTGGTGGCGTCGTTGCTGGCCCCGACGACGGCGATGGAACCCGGGGTGAGCAGCCGCCCGATGGAGCGGGACTCGCTGCGCTGTTCCCGCTCGTAGGTGACCGCCAGTGCCTGCTCGGTGGGGGCGATCGGGAACGTCAGGTGGACGACGCCGTCCTCGTAGGAGCGCCGGGCCTCGTACCCGGCGTCCAGGAAGACCCGGACCATGCCGGAGTTCTGGCTGAGCACCTCGGCGACGAACCGGGTGATCCCGCGCTCGCGGGCGGCGGCGGCCAGGTGCTCCAGCAGCACCGACCCCAGCCCGCGGCGCTGGTGGGCGTCCTCGATGAGGAAGGCGACCTCGGCGTCGTCGGTGCCGGGGTAGCGGTCGTAGCGCCCCACGCCGATCAGCTCGTCGCCCAGCAGCACGACGAACGCCACCCGGGCGACGTGGTCGACGTGGGTGAACCGGTAGAGGTCCTTGTCCGACAGCTTCTTCATCGGGCCGAAGAAGCGGTAGTAGCGCGTCTGGTCGGAGCTGCGCTCCATCAGCCCGACGATGCCCTCGGCGTCCTCGGGGGTGATCGGGCGCAGGTGCACGGTCCCGCCGTCGGCGGCGACGACGTCGGCCTCCCAGCCCGGGGCGGTCCGCTGCCGAGGGGGGCTCCGTCAGTCACGCGGGTCGTCCGGGTCCAGGCCGAACAGCGGGAAGGCCGCCGTCCGGGTGCGGGTGATGGCGCGGTCGACCCGGTTCTCGGTGAAGGGGTCCCAGTGCTGGAAGCCGGTCCAGCCGCCCTCGGTCATCGTGGCGGGGGGTTCGGTGCGCAGCCCCCGGGCCAGCACGTCGCGCACCCAGGAGTCCGGGATGGCGGTGGTCGGCGTCAGCGGGTCGCCGCCGACCTCGGCGAGCAGGTGGGTCCAGGCCCGCGGCACGCAGCGCACCAGGCCGTAGCCACCGCCACCGAGCACCACCCAGCGGCCCTCGCACACCTCGTGGGCCAGGTCGTGCATGGCCTTGTAGGAGGCCCGCTGGCCGTCGACGGTGAGCGCGAGATCGGCCATCGGGTCCTCGTGGTGGGCGTCGCAGCCGCACTGGGTGATGAGGATCTGCGGCTGGAAGGCCCGCACCACGCTGGGCACGACCGCGTGGAAGGCGCGCAGCCAGCCCGAGTCGTCGGTGCCGTTGGGCAGCCCGATGTTGACCGCGGTCCCCGGGGCCTTCTCCGGGTCGCCGGTCTCCTCGGGGAAGCCGGTGCCCGGGAAGAGGGTCAGCGGGGTCTGGTGGATGCTCACCGTCAGCACCCGGGGGTCCTCGTAGAACGCCGCCTGGACGCCGTCGCCGTGGTGCACGTCGAGGTCGACGTAGGCGATCCGCTCGTACCCCTGGGCCAGCAGCCAGGCGATCGCGACGGCCGCGTCGTTGAAGACGCAGAAGCCGGACGCGGCGTCGCGCATGGCGTGGTGCAGCCCGCCGGCGATGTTCACCGCGTGCTGGGCCCGGCCCTCGTGCACCAGCCGGGCGGCGGCGACCGAGCCACCGGCGATCAGCGCGGCGGAGTCGTACATGCCCTCGAAGACCGGGTTGTCCGCGGTGCCCAGGCCGTGGCCCACGCCCTGGGGGTCGCTGGGCGCCCGCTCCACCGCGTCCAGGTAGGCCTGGTCGTGCACCAGGGTGAGCAGGTCGGCGCCGGCGGCCTCCGGCTTCACCACCTGGATGCGGTCGTTGGACAGCACGCCGAGGGTGTCGGCCAGCCGCATCGTCAGGTCCAGCCGCACCGGGTGCATGGGGTGGTCCCCGCCCATGGTGTAGCCGAGCAGGGCGTCGTCCCAGACGACGGAGACGGCGTCGCTCACGCTCGCGCCCCGTCTGCTCGGCGGGGCGTCGGGGTCGGGTCGTGCCTCATCGCGCGATCACCGTCGCGACGCTACCGGGGACGACGCGCCACGGCGCCCCCTCGCACGGGCGGGGACCCGTCGCAGCCCCGGCCGGGTGGCGCGACCCCCGTAGGATCGGGGGCAGACGACGACGGAGGAGCCTGCCGTGAACGACCTCATCGACACCACCGAGATGTACCTCCGGACGATCTTCGAGCTCGAGGAGGAGGGGATCACCCCCCTCCGCGCCCGGATCGCCGAGCGCCTGCACCAGAGCGGTCCCACGGTCAGCCAGACGGTCGCCCGGATGGAGCGCGACGGGCTGCTCAGCGTGGAGGGCGACCGGCACCTGCAGCTGTCCGACGAGGGCCGCGCGCTGGCCACCGCCGTGATGCGCAAGCACCGCCTGGCCGAGTGCCTGCTGGTGGACGTGATCGGCCTGGACTACGCCGACGTCCACGAGGAGGCCTGCCGCTGGGAGCACGTCATGAGCGAGGCGGTCGAGCGCAAGCTGCTCACCCTGCTCGGCAACCCCGAGGTCTCCCCCTTCGGCAACCCGATCCCGGGCCTGGACGCGCTGGGTGCGGTCTCCCGCACCTCGCAGGACACCCTGACGCTGCTGTCGACCTCCGCGACCCCGGAGGGCACGTCGGTCGTGGTGCGCCGGATCAGCGAGCAGCTGCAGGAGGACGCCGAGCTGCTGCGCTCCCTCGCCGACCAGGGCGTGCGCCCCGGCACGACGGTGCGGGCCTCGCTCAGCAACGGCGCGGTGAGCATCGACGGCGCCGTGCTGCCCCCCGGCGTCGCCCAGCACGTGTTCGTGAGCCTGGCCGAGGTCGAGGAGCCCGTACCGGCCGGCTGACCCACCCGCACGCCGCAGCACCGACGGCCGCGTCCCCACCCGGGGGCGCGGCCGTCGTCGTCCCCGCCGATTTTCCTTCGCCGGGCTCACGACCGGGTCACTAGGCTGGGGTCCCGTCGTCAGTGCGTCCCCGCGTGAGTCCGTCAGAGAGTCGAGGCCCGGGTGTCCGAGTCCCCCAGCAGCCAGCACCAGCCGACCGCCGGCTCGCCCCCGGTCGGCATGAACGAGGAGATCGCGGCCCAGCCGCTGGAGGACGGGCCGGCCCCGACGCCGTTCCACCGGCTGGCCGACTTCGTCGCCCTCCCCAGGCTCGGCGGCCTGGCGCTGTCCGCCGACGGCACCCGGCTGGTGACCTCGGTGTCGACCCTGGCCCCGGACCGGAAGACCTGGCAGAGCGCGCTGTGGGAGATCGACCCCACCGGCGCCCGCGGCGCCCGCCGGCTGACCCGGTCTGCTCCCGGTGAGTCCGGCCCGGTCTTCTCCCCCGACGGCACGCTGCTGTTCACCTCCGCCCGGCCCGACCCCGACGCCGGCAAGGACGCCGGGGAGCCGAAGCCGGCGCTGTGGGCGTTGCCCGCACAGGGCGGTGAGGCCCGGCTGGTCGTGTCCCGCCCGAACGGCCTGTCCGGGGTGACCGTGGCAGCCGACTCCGGTGACGTCGTGGTGGTGGCCGGCACGACCCCGGGCGCCGCGGACGCGAAGGCCGACAGCGAGCAGCGCGACGCGCGCAAGGACGCCGGGGTGACGGCGATCCTGCACGAGACCTACCCCGTCCGGTACTGGGACCACGACCTGGGCCCCGTCGTCCCGCACGCGTTCTGGCTCGGCGGCCTGCCGGCCGAGGGCGACCGCGACCCGGCCTGGCGGGACCTCACCCCGGACGCCGGCGCCCCGCAGGGGGCCGGGTCCGACGTCGCGCTGTCCCCCGACGGCGCCCTGCTGGCCCGCAGCGAGGAGGTGTCCGAGGCCCGCGCGTCCTGGCGCAACCGCCTGGTGGTCACCGACACCGCGACCGGCGACACCCGGGTGCTGGTCGACGACCCCGACGCCGACGTCTACGCGGCCGCCTGGTCCCCGGACGGCCGGCGCCTGGTGTGCGTCCGGGAGTCCGCGTCCACCCCGACCCGGGCACCGGACCACACGCTCCTGCTGGTCGACGTCGCCGACGGCGCGACCACCGACCTGACCGCGGGCTTCGACCGCTGGCCGTCGGCGCCGCAGTTCGACGCCGCGGGCGCGGCCGTCTACTTCCTGGCCGACGACGACGGCCGGCACGCCGTGTTCCGGGTCGTGCCGGGCGAGGCACCGGTGCGGCTGACCCGCGACGGCGCCTACAGCGACCTTCAGGTGGCCCGGGACGGCTCGGCGCTGTTCGCGCTGCGCTCGGCGTTCGACCACCCCTCGGCCCCCGTCCGGCTGGACCCGACGGCCACCGACCAGCAGCCCGAGCCGCTGCCCAACCCGGGCACGATCAGCGCCCTGCCGGGCACCCTGCGCGAGCTGGACGCGACCGGCCTGGACGGCAGGCGGGTGCAGTCCTGGCTGGTGCTGCCCGAGGGAGCGAGCGCGGAGCACCCGGCACCCCTCCTGCTCTGGATCCACGGCGGGCCGCTGATGAGCTGGAACAGCTGGTCCTGGCGCTGGACGCCGTGGGTGCTCGCCGCCCGTGGCTACGCGGTGCTGCTGCCCAACCCGGGGCTCTCGCAGGGCTTCGGCCAGGCCTTCGTCGAGCGGGGCTGGGGCGCCTGGGGAGCGGAGCCCTACACCGACCTGATGGCCGCCACCGACGCCGCGGTCGCGCTGCCCGAGGTCGACGGCACCCGGACGGCGGCGATGGGCGGCTCCTTCGGCGGCTACATGGCCAACTGGGTGGCCACCCAGACCGACCGCTTCGACGCGATCGTCACCCACGCCAGCCTGTGGCACCTGGACGCCTTCACCGGCTCGACCGATGCCTCCTACTACTGGGAGAAGGAGTTCGGCGACCCGCTGACCGAGCCCGAGCGGTACGAGGCGAACTCGCCGCACCGGTACGCCGACGCGATCACCTCGCCGGTGCTGGTGATCCACGGCGACAAGGACTACCGGGTGCCGATCGGTGAGGGGCTGCGGCTCTGGTACGACCTGCAGAAGCGGGGCGTGCCGTCGAAGTTCCTCTACTTCCCCGACGAGAACCACTGGGTGCTCACCCCCGGCAACGCCACCGTCTGGTACGAGACGGTCATCGCGTTCCTCGCCGACCACGTGCTCGGGGAGGGCTGGCAGCGCCCGGCGCTGCTCTGACCCCACGCGGGTCGGCACCGACCGCCGCTGCCACCAGCCGACGCAGGTCAACCGGTGGCAGCGCCGCGTCCAGGGCCGACCGGAGCAGCTGGGCCAGGGCGTGGTCGGGACGGCTGTCCAGCGCCCGGTCCAGGGCCGCGTGGGCGGTGGTGCCGTCCCCGCGCGACCAGGCGCAGACCGCGAGCAGGGTCGCCGGGGCGGCGTCCAGCGGGGCGGGCAGCCGACGGGTCAGCTCGGTCCACAGCGTCTCGGCGGCGGCCGCGCGGGCCTCGCCGTCGCCACCGCAGTCCTCGGCGTCTGCCTCGACCAGCCCCAGGGCGAGCGCGCGGTCCCGTAGGACGGTGTCGACCAGCGCGAAGCCGGCGCGGGCGACGTCGTCGTCGGTGAGCCTGTCGCGGGAACCAGGGGCGCACCGGGCCAGGGCGGTGCAGACGTCGTCCCACCCGGTGTCGGCCAGGTGCTCCCAGCCGTGTGCCTCCAGCTCGCCGGACCGGGCGGCGGCGACCCCGTCGCAGGCGGCGGCGACCGCGGCGGCCTCGGCGCCGACCACCGGGGCGAGCCGCTCGACCAGGGCGTCCCGCGAGGCCGCCGGCACCCGTCCGGCCACCGTGGACGCGACGGCCAGCGGACTGGTGCCGCCCGGCAGCGGTCTCCCGGCGCCCGGAGCGCAGCAGGGCTCGGCGCAGTCGTAGGACCAGCAGCGACCGGACCGGACCAGCAGCGTCTCGGGCACGGTGACCCCGGCGTCGGTCAGCCGGCCGACCACCTCGGCGAGCAGCACCCGGCCGGGCAGCACCGGACCGACCGCGTCGTCGAGGAGCCGGGGTCCGACGGCGGGACCGAGTCCGTCGGGCTCCTCGGTGACCACGAGGACCACGGCGGCATCGGGCGCGGAGTCGGCGAGGCAGCCGACCACCTGCCCGGCGACGGCGGCCTCCAGACCCGGGGGCGGCAGGTCCACCCGCAGCGTCAGGCCCACCCGGCGGGCCCGGGCGCCGCTGAGCGCCACGACGACCAGGGACTCCTCCGGGGTGAAGCCCAGCAGGTGCGGCAGGGCGGCTGCCAGGTCGGGGCCGGCAGCGAGCCGGACGGTGGACGGGAGCGGCGCGGCGGAGGACATGCCGCCACCCTGGGAGCCGGGCGCGGTCCCCGGGCGGCCCGCCGGGGTCCTGGGGACGGCACCCCCCGGTGTGGACGACGGCGAGCGCCGTCCGCACCGGTCGTGCTCGCGGCTCAGTCGAGCGCGGCGGCCTGGAAGTCGTAGGCGTCCTCGAGCAGGGTCGCGAAGGCGGCGGTGTCCACGGCACCGGTCGGGCTGAGCGTGACCAGCGTGATCAGCCGGTCGCCGTCCTGCACGATGCCGACGACCGCCGGGATCGTCAGCGGCGCCCCGTCGGGCCCGGTGACCGTGGTCGTGTACGACAGCGCGGCCGCGCCGTCGCCCAGGTCGGGGACCGGGACGGCGGCGAAGGTGATCGTGGCGGAGCCGATCTCCGGGGAGGAGATGGTCGCCTGGGGGCACTCGGCCGCGGCCGCGGCGAGGGTCCCGACCGGGTCGTCCTGGTCACCGCCGATGCTGATCAGCTGCACGGAGGTGGACTGCGCACCGGTGACGCTCTGGGCGGCGAACGCGTCGAGGTCCTCGACGCCGATCTGGCTGCCGTCGACCGCCTGGTCGCAGGACTCGGGGGTGATGGTCACGTCCCCGGCGTCAGCAGCGCTCGCGGCGCCGGCGGCCAGCTCGGCCTCGCTCAGCGGGGCCGCCACGGACCCGGCGCCGAAGGAGTCGGCGGGCAGCAGCCCGGCCGTCAGGTCCTCGGACGCGCTCCCGCCGCCGGTGTCCTCGCCCCCACCTCCGCCCTCGCTGGAGGGTGCTGCCGAGGACGACTCGGCGGAGGTCGGGGCCGGGGACGCCGTCCCCTCCTCCTCGCTGGTGCAGCCGGCCAGCAGCAGCACGGTGGACAGCCCGGAGGCCAGGACGAGGACGGGCCGGGTCGAGGTCACGCCGACCATCGGACCACGGCCCGGCCGGACCCGGCGAGTCGGTGCCGTCTCGCCCGGGTGTGTCGGCGTCCGGGTCGGGCGGGTCGGGTCAGTCGAGGGTGTCGGCGGCGTGCTGGGCGGCAGCGGCGAGCAGCTCGTCGAAGGCCGCGGCGTCCGGGGCGGTGGCGACCGCACCGGCGACCAGGGTCAGCAGCCGGTCGCCGTCCTGGACGACGCCGAGCAGCGCGGAGCCGCCGATCTGCATGCCGCCCTGCCGTGTGACGGTGGCCGTCACCGGGACCACGGCGGCGGCGTCGCCGAGGGCGGGCGTGGTGACCGTGCCGAAGGTGATCACGGCGTCGCCCATCGGGGTGCTGACGGTGGCCGTCGGGCAGGCCGCGACGGCGTCGGTCAGGGTGCTGACGACGGCGTCGCCCGGGCCGCCGACCGTGAGCAGCTCGGCGCTGGCGGTGAACCCGCTGCGGGCGACCTGCCCGGCCGCGTCCTGCACGTCGGCGGGGTCGCCGAGGGCGGCCCGGGCGGCCTCCAGGGCGGTGACGCAGGTGTCGGGGGTGACCGTGACGGCACCCGGGTCGTGCTCGCCGGCCGCGCCGAGTGCGGCGCTGAGCTGGTCGGCGGTGACCGGGGTGACCTCGGCGTCGGGCGCGAACTCCTCCGCGGGCAGCAGGCCGTCGGCCAGCGGGACCGCGTCCTCGGTCGCCGCGGCCGGGGAGACCGCCACCGGCGCGGCGGCCGGGGTGGCGGTGACGCCGCACCCGGAGAGCAGGAGCGCGGAGGAGGCGGCGGCGGTGGCGAGCAGGAGCGGGGTGCGGCGCATCACCCCACGGTAGGCGCTGTGCACGGTCGGCGGGAGCTGTCGCAGCCGCTGGCTACAGTCCGCGGCATGGGACGGTCGCTGCGCATCGCACTGCTGTCCTACCGCTCCAAGCCGCACAGCGGCGGGCAGGGCGTGTACGTCCGGGCGCTGTCCCGGGAGCTGCGCGAGCTCGGTCACCGGGTCGAGGTGTGGTCCGGTCAGCCCTACCCCGAGCTCGACGCCGGCGTCCCGCTGACCCGGCTGCCCAGCCTGGACCTGTACCGCGAGCCCGACCCGTTCCGCACGCCGTCCCGGCGGGAGTTCCGGGACTGGGTCGACGTCGCCGAGTTCGCCACCATGTGCACCGCCGGATTCCCCGAACCGCTGACCTTCTCGCTGCGGGCAGCCCGGCTGCTGAGTGCGCGGCGGCACGAGTTCGACCTCGTGCACGACAACCAGTCGCTGGGCTGGGGCCTGCTGCGCACCGGGCTGCCGACGGTCGCCACCGTGCACCACCCGGTCGCGATCGACCGTGGCCTGGAGCTGGCCGCGGCGCCCTCGCTGCGCCGGCGGGTGACGCTGCACCGCTGGTACGCCTTCACCGGCATGCAGGCCCGGGTGGCCCGGCGGCTGGACGGCGTCACCACGGTGTCCGACAGCTCCCGCCGCGACATCCAGACGCACCTGGGCGTGCCCGCCGACGACGTCACGGTGGTGCCGGTGGGCATCGACCCGGTCGCCTTCTCCCCCGGCTCCGGCCCGCGGGACGCCGACCACGTGGTGGTCACGACCAGCGCCGACGTCCCGCTCAAGGGCCTGGTCCCGCTGCTGGAGGCGTTGGCCAAGCTGCGCACCGAGCGGCCGGTGCGGCTGACCGTCGTGGGCAGCGCGAAGCCCGGTGGCCTGGCCGCGGTGGCGGTCGAGCGGCTGCAGCTGGGCGACGCCGTCCGCTTCACCGGTCCGCTCCCCCAGGCCGACCTGGTCGACCTGCTGCGCACGGCGACCGTGGCCGCCGTCCCCTCGCTGTACGAGGGCTTCTCGTTGCCCGCGATCGAGGCGATGGCCTGCGGGACACCGCTGGTCGCGACCGACGCCGGCGCACTGCCCGAGGTCGTCGGGGACGCCGCCCTCCAGGTCCCCGCCGGGGACGTCGACGCGCTGGCCGCGGCGCTGGGCCGGGTCCTGGACGACGAGGGTCTCCGGCGGCGGATGGGCCGGGCCGGCCGTGAGCGGGTGCTGGCGACCTACACGTGGCGGTCGACGGCCGAGCGCACCGCCGCCTGGTACGAGGAGGTGCTGGCGCGGTGCTGACCGTGGACTACGACCGGCTCGACGTGCGGGCCGGGCACACCGTGCTGGACCTGGGGTGCGGCGAGGGCCGGCACGCCTTCGAGGCCTACCGGCGCGGGGCGACGGTCGTGGCGCTGGACTGGGGCACGTCGGAGGTGACGACGACGCAGACCTGGCTGGGCGCGATCGACGCCGCCGGGGAGGCACCCTCCGGTGCGGTGGCGACGGCGGTGCGGGGGGACCTGCTGCACCTGCCGGTCCCCGACGCCAGCGTCGACCGGGTGATCGCCTCGGAGGTGCTGGAACACATCCCCGACGACGCGACCGCGTTCGCCGAGATCGCCCGGGTGCTCGCGCCCGGCGGGCGGGTGGCGGTGACGGTGCCGCGGTACGGCCCGGAGCGGGTGTGCTGGGCGCTGAGCGACGAGTACCACGCGAACGAGGGCGGGCACATCCGCATCTACCGGGCCGACCAGGTCCGGGCCCGACTGCGGGCAGCGGGCCTGGTGCCCGGCGGGAGCCACCACGCGCACGCGCTGCACGCCCCGTACTGGTGGCTCAAGTGCGCGGTCGGCGTGGAGCGGGACACCGCGGTGGTGCGGGCCTACCACCGGCTGCTGGTCTGGGACCTGACCCGTCGCCCGTGGCTGACGAGGACGGCCGAGCGGCTGCTGGACCCGGTGATCGGCAAGAGCCTGGTGGTCTACGCGGAGAAGCCGCCCGCGTGAGCGACCTCCCCGAGGTGCCCGGTGTGCTGACCGCGGACCAGGTGGCGGCCACCGTCGCGGCGATCGCTGCGGAGCAGTCGGCCGACGGGATGCTGCCGTGGTGGCGCGGCGGGCAGCTGGACGCCTGGGACTCGGTCGAGGCGGCGATGGCGCTGACCGTCGGCGGCGAGCACGACCGGGCCGCGGCGGCGCTGGACTGGCTGTGCGCGCGGCAGGGTCCCGAGGGCGGTTTCCCGGCGGAGTGGCGGGACGGCGCGGTCACGGCGCCGGGGGTGGAGAGCAACCACGCGGGCTACCTGGCCGTCGGGGTGTGGCACCACTGCCTGCTGACCGGTGACCTCGCCGCCCAGCAGCGCTGGTGGCCGCACGTCCGGCGGGCGCTGGACCTGGTGACGGCGATGCAGCTGCCCACCGGTGCGATCGGCTGGGCGCTGCGGCCCGACGGCACCCCGGACGACACGGCGCTGCTGACCGGGAACGCCAGCCTGCTGCAGGCGCTTCGCTGCGGGATCGCGCTGGCCGGGGCCAGGGACCAGCCGCAGCCGCACTGGGACCTCGCCGCCGCCGACCTGCAGGAGGCCCTGGCGCGACGCCCCGGGGACTTCGCCGACCGGTCGCGGTTCTCGATGGACTGGTACTACCCGGTGCTCGGCGGTGCGCTGACCGGTGCCGCGGCCCGGGACCGGCTCGGCGGCAGCTGGGACGCCTTCGTCGTCCCCGGGCTGGGGGTGCGGTGCGTGGCCGACCGGCCCTGGGTGACCGGGGCGGAGACCTGCGAGCTGGCGATGGCGCTGGCCGCGGCCGGGCAGCGCGACGCGGCGGTCGAGCAGCTGGCCGCGATGCAGCACCTGCGGGCCGAGGACGGCGGTTACTGGACGGGTTACGTCTTCGCCGACGACGCCGTCTGGCCCGTCGAGCGGACGACCTGGACGGCGGCGGCGGTGGTGCTGGCCGCGGACGCGGTGAGCGGTGCGACCCCGGGGGCACGGCTGTTCACCGAACCCGACCGGCCCGGCGTCGTGGTCGGGGAGCACCCCTGACGAGCCGGGTGCAGCGCGGGCTGGACTGGCTGCTGGCCGACCGCACCGACCCCGAGCGCCACTGGGTGGTCGCCCAGTGGCCCAACGTCGCGATCCTGGTCTTCCTGGTGCTGACGGTGGTCGCGTCGTTCGTCCCGGACGACGGGGCGCCCGGTGTGACCCTCTACGTGGGCACCCGCATCGCCGTCTTGTGGTGGGCCGGTGACGAGCTGCTGCGCGGGGTCAACCCGCTCCGCCGGATCACCGGCGCCGGCGTGCTGGTGTTCGTCGTCGCCGGCGTGCTGGCCCGCGTGTCGGGCTGAGGCGGTTGCCCCGGGGGGCTACTGCCCGACCCGGCCGTCGATGCACTCACGCAGCAGGTCGGCGTGCCCGCAGTGCCGGGCGTACTCCTCGACACGATGCACCCACAGCTCGCGGACCGCGATGCCCTGCGGGCCGAGCCGTTCGCCGAGGTCCGGGTGGGCGGCCAGGGCGGCATCGGTCGACGCCTGCTCCCGGGCCAGGTCGGCATACGCGCCGTCGACCAGGGCCGGATCGGCCACGGCCCCGTCGAAGTCACCGTCGACGCCGTAGAGCGACTCCGGCGGCTCGCCGGGCACGAACCAGCCACGCCAGTCCCGCTCCACCTCGGCCAGGTGCCGGAGCAGACCCAGCAGGGACATCGTCGAGGGCGGCACGGAGCAGCGGGTCAGGTCCGTCGCGTCCAGCCCGTCGCACTTCATCAGCAGCGTCGTGCGGTGGTCGGTCAGGTAGTCCAGCAGTGTCGCCAGTTCGCCGTCCGGGCTGACGCCGTCGGTGTTGCGTGGATCGACCTCTGGGTCGACCCACATGTCCGGGTGGGTCGTCGCAGAGCTCCACCGGCGCTGTTGCTCGCTCACGGGGTCACCGTGGCCGCACCGCGGGAGCCGCGCAACCGAGTTCACCCGTCGTCGGGGAGCGCGCTCAGCGGCCGCCGCGGTTCAGGTCGGGGTCGGCCCGCAGGTCCCGGCGGGCGTCACGGACCCCTCGGCCCGGGTCCGACGACCGGGCGCCCCGGCGTCGCGCATCGCGGTCGTGCCACCACGACACCACAGCGAGCAGCACCAGGATGCCGCCGAGCACGCTCCAGACCACCCATGCCATCGCCCGACCGTAGCGGTCCGCGGGTGCGTCAGGCGTGGTCGATGCAGGTCCGGGCGGCGGGACGGGCCGCGAGGCGGGCGTCGCCGATGGGCCGGCCGCAGACCTCGCAGCGGCCGTACGTGCCCGCGGCAACCCGTGCGACCGCTGCGTCCAGCTCGATCAGCCGGGCGGTCGCCTGGGCGAGCACCGCGCCGAGCTGGGCCCGCTCGAAGCCGATGGTCGCACCCTCGGGGTCGTGCTCGTCGTCGGCGTTGTCCCCACGGGAGGCCTCGACGACGGCGGCGTACTCCGCGGTGAGCGCCTCGATCTGGGCCTCGGTGGCCGCGCGGGCCTGCGCCAGCTGGTCCTGGGGTGCGGTCACCGGTGCATGGTCCCGCGTCCAGCCCCACCGTGGACGGCGGATCCACCGACGGTCCCGGGGCCAGCCCTCATCACCGCGCTGTCAAGACCCGCACGAGATCTGTGGACAGGCCTCTGAGCTGGGGATTCGCCTGGTCGAGACGTCCGATCTGCGGTAGACTTCGAACACCTGATCGAACCATCTGGGAGGTGTCGTGAGCGAGCTCCGGTCCGCTGTGGACGCCCTGGCTGCCGATGACCTGCACGCCCTGACCGACGGGGTCCTGCTGGAGCGGACGGCGGAGATCGTGCAGACGATCAACCGGTTGCAGGCCGAGCTCGTGCGCACCGTGCGGCACGGCGACGTGATCGGGGCTGCCGAGCGCGAGGGGCTGAAGACGATGCAGTCCCTACTGCGCGGGCACCACCACTACTCGCCGGGAGCCGCGGCGGCCGTGGTGCAGGCGGGGCGGGTGCTGGAGCACCTGCCGCACCTGGAGGCGGCATTCGCTGAGGGGGCCGTGACCGCGGCTCAGGTGGGTGTCGTCGCCGACGCGCTGCGCCCGCGGGACATCGCCGCGGCCGAGGAGCAGGGCATCGACCTGGACGCCTTCGACCGGGCCTGGACCGAGGTCGCCCGCACACTCCCGCACGCCAAGCTCGGGTTGGCGGTCCAGGCGTTCGCGAACGCGCTGGACCCCGACGGTCCCGAGCCCGACCCCACCGAGAACCGCTCCCTGACCTTCAGCCACCGCCCTGATGGCTCCGGCTCGGGACGCTTCGACCTGGACGCGGTCGGCTTCGAGAAGGCCATGGCCGCGATCGAGTCCATCGTGCAGGCCGACCGTCCCCTCGGGGACGTGCGCAACCGCGCCCAGCAGCAAGGCGACGCGTTCGTGCAGCTGTGCGACAACGCCCTCGCGCAGGGTGGCCTGCCGTTCCTACGGACGGTCAAGCCGCACGTCCTCGTCACGATCAACATCGAGGACCTGGTGGACCCGGCGACCGGCCGCGACACCGCCACCACCGGTTTCGGCGCGACGATCTCCGCCGCCCGGGCGCGCTGGGTCGCCTGCGACTCCGCCGTCACCCGCATCGTCATGGGACCCGACGGGCTCCCCCTCGACATCGGACGGACCAAACGGGTGGTCCCACCGCACGTCCGGCGGGCCGTGGAGGAACGGGACGGGCACTGCGTCTTCGCCGGCTGCTTCAACCCGACCCACTGGTGCGACGTCCACCACGTCCTCGAATGGGTCCTCGACCAGGGCGACACCAGCCTCGACAACTCAGCGCTGCTCTGCGAACGCCACCACACCAAGGTCCACCACGGCTTCCGCGTCGAACGCGACGACGGCGCACCACCCGGGAGACGGTGGCGCACCCACCGCCCCGACGGCACCGAGATCGTCCTCGACCGCCTGCTGAACTGACGGCCCTCCGCCTTGACTCTGTGCTCGCTGCGCCGTGCGTCGGGCTCGCCGTGCCCGCAGCGCCTCGGTGGGTGTTCGCCTTGCTGTGCTCGCTGCGCCGAGCGCCGCGGCTTCCGCTGGCGCGGTCAGACGGGTAGGCAGCCGGCGGGGCGGGGCGGGGCCCGGCGCAGGGCAGCCCGGCGCGCTGTGCCGCCCAGCAGGGAGCGGCGCCACCCGTCGATCCGGTCAGCCGGTGGATTCCGGCGCTGCCAAGCCGGCACCCGACTCGGCAGCGGGTCCCTGCTCGAGCTCGGGTCCGCCGGAGTCCAGCGTGCGTCGGTGTTCGTCCCGGGCAGCTCGGGCCACCCGCAGCACCACCGTGACCAGGCCAGCCGACATGGGCACCGTCACCGGCCGCTGGACCAGGTAACCCCACAGCGGGGACCTCTGCGGCAGCACCACCCACCGGGACCAGCCCACGGCCGCCGCCATCGGTCCCACGGAGCACGAGGCCAGGCCCCCGAGCAGGGCGGCCCGCTGCCAGACCGGCATCGGCTGCCCCTCCCGACCGCGACCGCGAGCCCCACGCCGTCTGCGCAACGACCGGACCACCACGAAGGCAGCGGCCGCGTTCGCCTGACCCACCACCGCCGGCATCAGGGCGGCTCCGGTCTGCCCCCGCGCCCACCTCACCAGCGGCACCAGCAGCTCGGCCGGGACGGCCAACGTCCTGGCCAGCTGGGCGGCGCCGGCCTCGGCCGCCGGCCCCGAGCGCCAGGCTGCCTTCACAGCGGCGAGCTCCGCGGCCCGCTCCTCGGACACGGACTCGGGCACGGACGCAGACGACTTCCGCTGGCGGAGCACCCGCCCACCCTCACCAGCCACCCACCACCCCGGCAACCGGACGGGCCCCGTCAGCCGACGTCAGCGGTCCGTCACCGGGACGTCAGCGACCGCGACCACGGTGACCACCATGACGCACACCATCGAGGCCGAGGGCCTCACCCTCGGCTACGGCAGCACGAAGGCCCTGGACGGCGTCGACCTCACCGTCCCGGCCGGCACCGTGCTCGGCGTGCTGGGCCCCAACGGCGCGGGCAAGACCACCGCCGTCCGGGTGCTCTCCACGCTGCTCCGCCCCGACGCCGGCCACGCCCGGGTCGCCGGCTTCGACGTCCGCACCCAGCCGCAGGAGGTCCGCCGCCGGATCGGGCTGACCGGCCAGTACGCCTCGGTCGACGAGGACCTCACCGGCGCCCAGAACGTCGCCATGATCGGTCGCCTGCTGGGCATGTCCCGAGCCGCGGCCAAGGCCCGCGCGGCCGAGCTGCTCGCCGGCTTCAGCCTCTCCGACGCCGCCGACCGCTCCGCCAAGACCTACTCCGGCGGCATGCGCCGCCGCCTCGACCTCGCCGCCAGCCTGGTCGGCCGCCCGCAGGTGCTCTTCCTCGACGAGCCCACCACCGGCCTGGACCCGCGCAGCCGCACCGAGGTCTGGGACGTCGTCCGCCGGTTGGTCGCCGACGGCACCAGCGTGCTGCTGACCACCCAGTACCTCGAGGAGGCCGACGAGCTCGCCGACGACATCGTCGTCTTCGACACCGGTCGGGTCGTCGCGCACGGCACCAGCGACGAGCTCAAGCACCGCACCGGCGCGCAGACCCTCACCGTCCGCCCCCGCGACCGCGCCGACACCGCCACCGTCCTCGCCGTCCTCGAGCAGGTCGCCGGCACCGCCCCCGCCCTGGACGGGCACGGCACCGCCTCGGTGCCGGTCCGCAGCGAGGCCGCGCTGGGCACCGTGCTCGACCTGCTCACCACCCAGGGCGTCGGGCTCTCCGAGCTCGCCGTCCGGCTCCCCAGCCTCGACGAGGTCTTCCTCGCCCTCACCGGGCACGCCACGCAGTCAGACAACGAGAAGGAGGTCGCGGCATGACCACCGCCACCCGCCCCGCACCCCGCTTCGACGTCCCCGAGATCAGCTCCGCGCCGAAGCTCCCCGCCCTGCAACAGGCCCTCACCCTGGCCTGGCGCAACGTCGTCAAGATCCGGCACCAGCCCGAGGCGCTGATGGACGTCAGCCTGCAGCCGATCATCTTCACGGTGCTCTTCGTGTTCGTCTTCGGCGGCGCCATCGCCGGCGACTGGCACGACTACCTCACCTACCTGGTGCCCGGGATCCTCGTGCAGACCCTGATGTTCGCCACCGGCGGCATCGGCGTCGCCCTCAACAACGACATCACCAAGGGCGTCTTCGACCGCTTCCGCAGCCTGCCGATCGCCCGCTCGGCGCCGCTCGTGGGCGCCGTCCTGGCCGACGTCGTCCGCTTCGTGACCGCGATCGCCGTGCTCCTGGCGTTCACCGCCCTGCTCGGCTTCCGCACCACCGAGGGCCTGCCGGCCGCGGCGCTGGCCGTCCTCACCGCCATCGGGTTCGCCATGTGCCTTTCCTGGGTCTTCGTCTGGATCGGGCTCACCGTCCGCTCGGCCGGCGCCGTCCAGGGCATCGGCTTCCTGGCGACCTTCCCGCTCACCTTCGGCAGCACCGCGCTCGTCTCGGCCGACACCCTCCCGGGCTGGCTGCAGGCGTTCACCCGCAACAACCCGGTCACCCACGTCATCGACACCGTCCGCGGCCTGATGCTGGGCGGCCCGGTCGCCGGGCCGCTGGCCTGGACCGTCGGCTGGTCGCTGCTGCTGCTCGCGGTCTTCGTGCCGCTGGCCATGCGGGCCTACCGGCGACGAGTCTGACCGCGTGGAACTGCTGACCTTCGCCGTCCTGGGCCTGCTCGTCGTCGTCGCTGCCGCGGCGGTCGGCGAGCGGCTCGGCGTCGCGGCCCCGCTGCTGCTCGTCGTCGCCGGTGTCGCGGTCAGCCTGCTGCCGGTGGTCCCGACCGTCGAGGTCGACCCCGAGTGGGTGCTGGCCGGCCTGCTCCCCCCGCTGCTCTACTCGGCGTCGGTCTCGGTGCCCACCATGGACCTCCGCCGGGAGCTCAGCGCCGTCAGCGGCCTGTCCGTGCTGCTGGTCGTGCTCAGCTCGGTGGTGCTGGGGTTCTTCTTCTCCCTCGTCGTCCCGGGACTGGGCCTGGCCTGGGGCATCGCGCTGGGCGCGGTGGTCAGCCCGACCGACGCGGTGGCCACCTCGATCGCCCGCCGGCTCGGCGTCCCGGCCCGGGCGGTCACCATCCTGGACGGCGAGAGCCTGCTCAACGACGCCACCGCGCTGGTCCTGCTGCGCGCCGCCGTCGCCGGCGCCGCGAGCACCGTCTCGCTGTGGGGGGTGGCCGGCAGCTTCCTCTGGTCGGTGGCGCTGGCCGCCGTGGTCGGGGTGGTCGTCGGCCGGGTGCACCTGTGGGTGCGCACCCGGGTGCACGAGGTCCCGGTGACGACGGCGCTGTCGTTCGCCGTCCCGTTCGTGGCAGCGATCCCGGCCGAGCTGGCCGGCGCCTCCGGGCTGGTCGCCGCCGTCGTCGCCGGGCTGGTCACCGGGTCGCGTGGACCACGGGTGCTGTCCCCCCGGGCCCGGCTGTCCGACGCGCAGAACTGGTCGACGGTCGAGGTGGTCCTCGAGGGCGCGGTCTTCCTGCTCATGGGGCTGCAGCTGGTCGGCATCGTCACCGACGTCCGGGAGGACCACGCCGGCGTCGGCCGGGCGCTGCTCATCGCCGGCGGCGCGCTGGTGCTGACCGTCGTCGTCCGGGCGGCCTACGTCGCGCCGCTGCTGCTGGTGCAGCACCGGCAGGCCCAGCGGGGCGTCGAGATGCGGCCGCTCTTCGCGGACATGCTGGACGGCGAACCGCCACGACGGGGACGCCGCCGGCGCACCACCCGGCCGATCAGCGACCGCCAGCGGGAGCGGTTCCGGGCCCGGGTGGCCTACGGGATCGCGTACCTGGACCACCTGCTCGCGCACCCGCTGGGCTGGCGCGAGGGCACCGTCGTCGTCTGGGCCGGGATGCGCGGCGCGGTCACCCTGGCCGCGGCCCAGACGCTGCCGCCGGACACCCCGAGCCGGTCGCTGCTGGTCCTCGTCGCCGTCGCGGTGGCCGTGGGGTCGCTGCTGCTGCAGGGTGCGACGCTCCCCCGGCTCGTCCGCACCCTGCTGCCGGGCGACGGCACCGGGGCCGACCAGGAGCAGCGCACCCGGTTGATGACGCTGCTGGTCCAGGCCGCGCAGACCGCGGAGCCGGGCGACCGGGTCGCCGCGCTGCGCGCCCAGCGCTCGGCCCTGCTCGACGCCCGGGACGGCGGGGACTACGACTCGGCGGCGCTCACCCAGGCACTGGCGGTGCTGGACGCTGACGAGATCGCGATGGAGCTCCGGGGTCGGCCGCCCGCCCCCCGATCCCCGGCCACGCCTGCCACCCCGGGATCCCCAGCTCGACCAGCGCCGCTTCCCGGGTGACCGCAGCGCCCTGCGCCCGCAGCTCCGCGACCCGCTCGGCCCCCAGCACGGCGCGCAGCCGGTCCGCCAGCGCGAGGACCACCGGGTCGCCGGCGTCGCCCCGGCCGCGGACCGCCGTGGCCACGCCCAGCAGCCGGGCTGCCTCGGCCGGGTCGTCCTCCGCCTCGGCCAGCACCGCCAGCCCGTGGACGACGACGGCGACCACCGGCATGTCCCCGGAGTCCGCGGCCGACCCCATCGCCCGGTCGAGCACGGCCCGCGACTCGACGAGCGCGGCGGCCGGGTCCGCGGCGGTGGCGGCCCCGGTGGCCAGCACCACCCCCAGCGAGGTCCGGACCAGGGCGTCCACCTGGTCGGGCCCGCTGATCACGTCCGCCAACGAGTCGACGGCGAGCCGGCCGCGCTCGAGGGCCTCCTCCGGTCGGCCGGCCAGCATCGCCAGCGTGCTGCGCATCGACTCCGCGAAGGCGAGGATCGGGCCGCCGTCCCGCGTGGCGGTGACCAGCACCGTGTCGATCTCCCGGGCAGCGCCGGCCAGGTCGCCCTGGGCGGCCCGCAGCCCGGCCAGCCGGATCCGCAGCAGCGGCGAGTCGTCGTGCGTGCCGAGCTCGTCGGACAGCGCCAGCGCCTCGATGGTCAGCTCCACGGCGCCGGCCAGGTCGCCGTCCTGGGCGCGGACCGCGGCCAGCGCACCGGCGGTCAGCGACCGGCCCCAGCGGTCCCCGAGCTCGAGGAACGCCTCGTGGGCCGCGGCCAGGTCACCCGTGCCGTCGGCGCCCAGCACGCCGGTGTTCTCCGCCACCTGGGCCACCACCGACCGCACCGCGGCGACCACCCAGGGGTCGGCGTGGTCGGCCAACGGGGCCAGCTCGTCCAGCGGCCCCCCACTGAAGGCGACGGCCAGCGCCCACCCGAAGGCCGCCAGCGGCTCCCCCGACGCCCAGGTGAGGGTCGGCGGCAGAGCCCGCACCTCGTCCAGCACCTCCTTGCCGCGCGCCCAGCCCCCGGTCTCGGCGGCGGCGAGCGCGGAGAAGGCCACGCAGACGCACCCCAGCGGGGTGGGTGCGGCCGGCAGCGCGAGGACGTCGGACAGCCAGCGACCCGCGGCGACCTGCCGGCCCGACAGCAGCCAGTACCAGCACAGCCGGCCGGCCAGGTGGACGGCGGTCTCCGCGGCGCCGACAGCCACCTCGCGCTGCAGCACCGCGACCAGGCCGTCGTGCTCGGCGTGCAGCTCGCGCAGCGCCCCCAGCTGCTCGGCCCCCCGCAGCAGCGGCTCGAGCCGGTCCAGCAGGTCCAGGCACCACGCGGTGTGCGCGGCCTCCACCCGGTCCCGCTCCCCCGCCGCCGTCAGCTGCTCGGCGCCGTAGGCCCGGACCGTCTCGAGCATCCGGTAGCGGACGGCGCCCGACTCGTCCGGCACGGCCAGCAGCAGCGACTTCTCCACCAGCCCGCCCACCGCGTCCAGCACCGACGACGGCCCGGCGCAGACCACCTCGGCGGCCTCCAGGGTGGCCCCGCCGCTGAACACCGACAGCCGCCGACCGACCGCCTGCTCGTCGTCGGTGAGCGCGTCCCAGCTCCACTCCACGACGGCCCGCAACGTCTGGTGCCGGGGCAGGGCGACCCGGCTCCCCCCGGTCAGCAGGGTGAACCGGTCGTCGAGGCGGGCCGCGATCTGCGCGATGCCCAGCGTGCGCAGCCGGGCCGACGCGAGCTCCAGGGCCAACGGCATGCCGTCCAGCCGCCGGCACACCTCCAGCACCACGGGCAGCGTCGCCGGGGTGACCGCGAACCCGGGCCGGGCGGCGGCGGCCCGGTCGGCGAACAGCCGGACGACGGGGGCGTCCGCGGCGGACGGGTCGTCGTCGGCCGGGACGGTGAGCGGGCCGACCGGCAGCAGGGTCTCCCCGGGCACCCCGAGGGGCTCCCGGCTGGTGGTGAGCACCCGCAGTCCGGCGCACCGGCTGAGCAGGTCGTCGGCCAGCGCGGCCACCGCGCCCACCAGGTGCTCGCAGTTGTCCAGCACCAGCAGCGCCTGCCGGTCGGCGAACACCTCGCGCAGCCGGTCACCGGCCTCCACCAGCGTGGGCACCCGCTCCAGGGACGTCGACTCGCGCTGCCCGACGGCGGTGAGCACCACGCCGGGCAGCAGCCGCGGGTCGGCCACCGGCGCCAGCTCCACCCACCACACGCCGTCCCGGACGTCGTGGTCGACGAGCCGGGCCGCCTCCAGGGCGAGCCGGGTCTTCCCCGCGCCGCCGGCACCGAGCAGGGTCACCAGCCGGCCGGTGTCCAGGGCGGACGCGACGGCGTGCAGCTCGGCCTGCCGGCCACGGAAGCTGGTCAGCGGGGCGCGCAGCACGGGGCGGGCCCGCGACGCCGGGGCCGCGTCGTCCCGCAGCACGGCGAGCTGCTCGGCCTGCAGCGCCGGCGAGGGGTCCAGACCCAGCTCGTCGGCCAGCCGGGCGCGGACCTGCTCGTAGGCGGCCAGCGCCTCGGCCGGCCGGCCCAGCCGGTGCAGCGCCCGGACCCGGAGCCGGGCCAGGGTCTCCCGCAGCGGGTGCGCGTCGGTCAGCACGTCCAGCTCGGCGAGGGCGGCAGCGGCGTCCCCCAGCTCGAGGACGGCGGTCAGCCGCTGCTCGGTCGCGGTCAGCCGCAGCTCCGCCCAGCGCACCGCCGGCGCCGCGGTGAACGCCAAGTCGCGCAGGTCGGCCAGCGGGTCCCCGGCCCACAGCGCCTCGGCCGCGGTGAGCAGCTCCACGACGGTGTGCGGGTCGCGGGCGTCGCGGGCCCGGCCGAGGAGGTCCTCGAAGGCCCCGGCGTCGACCGCGTCGCGGGGCAGGTCGAGCAGGTAGCCCGGGGGCCGGGCGCGCAGCGGCAGGTCCGGCGCGGCCCGGCGGACCCGGGACACCACCGCCTGCAACGCGTTGGCCGGCGCCGCGGGGGGCGCGCCGTCCCAGACGGCGTCCACCAGCGCGTCGACGCCGACCACCCGGCCCGGGTCCAGCGCCAGCCGGGCCAGCAGTGCCCGGGCCCGCCGTCCGCCGACGTCGACCGGGCCGTCGGGGCGCAGGACCGCGAACGGGCCCAGCAGGCGCAGCCGGGGGGTCACGCGTCCCGGCGCAGCAGCCGCAGCGACCCGGTGCCGGGCAGCTCGGTGAAGTCCCCGGAGGCCAGCACCCGGGTGTAGACGCCGAAGGGCGCCTGCCCGCCGTCGGCCGGGTCGGGGAAGACGTCGTGCACGGCCAGCGTGCCGCCGACGGCGAGCTTCGCGACCCAGGCGTCCTGGTCCCGGCGCGCGGACTCCTCGGTGTGCGAGCCGTCCAGGAACAGCAGCGCCAGCGGCGTCGTCCACAGCGGGGCCAGGGTCTCCGACCGCGCCACGACGGCGACGACGACGTCCTCGGCCGGGTGCACGGTCCGCCGGAAGGCCGGCAGCGTGTCCAGCTGCCCGACGGCCGGGTCGACCAGCTCGGGCTGGTGGTACTCCCAGCCGGGCTGGTGCTCCTCGGAGCCGCGGTGGTGGTCGACGGTGACGACCTGCCGCCCGGACTGCACCGCCGCGGCCGCCAGGTACAGCGCGGACTTCCCCATCCAGCTGCCGATCTCCAGCAGCGGTCCGGGCACCTCGACGGCCAGCGCGGCCTCGTAGAGCGCCCGCCCCTCGTCGGCGGGCATGAACCCGGGGGCGGCGGCTGCGGCGGCCAGCAGGTCCTCGGAGCGGGTCACGGCGGTCAGTCTCCTACCGGGCCAGCCGGTCCAGGAACCGCGGGGCCGGGCGGTCGCCGGCGGCCTTGGCGAAGAAGGCACCGGCCGCCGTCGTCACCGGGACGGCGAGCACCAGCGCGATGGCGCCGACGAAGGTGCGGATGACCTCCTCACCGACCTGCTGGCCGGTGACGACGTCCCACAGCGAGCGGTCGTAGATCTCGAAGAGCAGCAGCAGCGGCAGCGCGGCCCCGGCGTAGGCGAAGACGATCGTGTAGATCGTCGAGGCGATGTGGTCCCGGCCCACGGCCATGCCGCGGGCGAACAGCTGCCGCCAGGTCAGCGACGGGTCGACCTCGTGCAGCTGCCAGATGGCCGAGGCCTGGGTGATGGTGACGTCGTTGAGCACGCCGAGCCCGGCGACGGTGATGCCGGCCAGCACCAGCCCGGAGAAGTCCAGCGTCGGGTCGAAGGTGGACAGCTGGATCGTCTCCTCACCGGACAGCCCGGTGAGCCGGGCCGCGCCGACCGCCACCGCCCCGAGGACGGCGACCAGGATGAGGCCGAACAGGGTGCCGATGAGCGCGGTCGTCGTCCGGGCGCTGAAGCCGTGCGCCAGGTAGAGGACGACGAACATGATCGCCGAACTGCCCACCAGGGTGACCAGCACCGGCGAGGACTCCCCCAGGATGCCGGGCAGCACGAACTGCAGCAGCACCACGAAGGACACCACCAGCCCGACGATGGCCGCGATCCCCCGCCAGCGGGCGACGGCGGCGACCACCAGCACGAACGCCACGGCCAGGGTGATGATCGGCGTGCTGCGCGGGAAGTCCTGGAACTGGTAGTTCGCCGTCCCGGAGCCGTCGTCGCCGACGGTCAGCACCACGGTGTCGTCGGTGGCGATGCCGTAGGCGACGACCTCGGCGGGCAGGTCGACCGAGACGTAGTCGCCCCGACCCGGGTCCTCCAGCACCTCGACCACGGCGGTCGCGCAGGTCAGCTGCTGACCGGCCGCAGCGCCGGTGGAGCAGTCGTAGGTCTCCAGCGAGGCGACCCGGCCCTCGACGAGCTCGGCGTTGCCGTCGGGCAGGTACAGCTCGGCGGCCTGCGCCGCGCGGGTGTCCTCCCCCGAGGGCCACAGTGCGATCAAGCCGATGACGGTGGCCAGCCCGATGGGGACCAGCACCAGCAGCATCAGCCAGGTGGCCCGGCGACGGCGGGCGAGCACCTGCGGGGTGGCCGGGACGTCGTCGGCAGGGCCGTGGGAGTGGGTGTGGGCCGGCACCGGGCCAGGGTAGGTGGGCCGCCTCAGGCCGGCGGGTGCACCGGGCCGAGCAGCTGCGCACCGGCCAGGTAGCCGGCCAGCAGCGCCGCGGCCACCTGGGCGACGGTGTCCTCGCCGGGCAGGAAGCGCGGGGAGTGCAGGCCGGGACGGCGGCCGGCGGCGTCGGGTTCCCCACCGGAGACGCCGAGGAAGAGCATCAGCCCGCGGGCGTCGGCGCAGTAGTGGCTGAAGTCGTCGGCGCCGAAGGACCGCCAGGAGTCGTCGACCTCGACACCGGCGCGGACCAGCCAGGGCAGGGTGGCCCGGGCGAGTTCGGGGTCGTTGGCCAGCACCGGCTCGTTGCTCTCGGTGTGCACGGTCGCGGTGCAGCCGTGCGCGGCGGCGGTGTGCTGCGCGACGTCGGTGAGTGCGGCCAGCAGCATCTCCCGGTCGGACTCCCGCATCGCCCGCAGACCGCCGCGGGCCCGCGCGGTGTCGGGGACGACGTTGAAGCTGGTGCCCGCGTCGAGCTGGGTGACGGCGAGGACGGCGCCCACCGTGGGGTCGACCCGGCGGCTGACCAGCTGCTGCAGCGCGACGACGACGGCGGCCAGCGCCAGCACCGGGTCGGCGGTGGTGTGCGGGTAGCCGCCGTGCCCGCCGTGCCCGGTGACGGTGATCGTGAACTCGTCGGTGGCCGCGTTGACCGGGCCCGGGGTGGCGTTGACGACACCGGCGGCCAGCTGCGGCTGCACGTGCGCGGCGACGACGCTCACCACCTGCTCCTGGGCCAGCAGCCCGGACGCCACGATGTCCCGTGCGCCGGACGGCGCGCCCTCCTCCCGCGGCTGCAGCAGCGCCAGCAGCGGCGCCGGACCGCCGACCCGGGCGACCGCGCGGCACACCGCGACCAGCCCGGCCAGGTGCGCGTCGTGCCCACAGGCGTGCATCACCTCGCCGGTGGCGGCCCACTCGACGCTGGTCGCCTCCTGCACGACCAGCCCGTCCAGCTCGGCGCGCAGGGCGACGGTGGGCCCGGTCGCCGTCCCGATCCGGACCAGCCGGCCGGTGTCGGCGACCTCCCGGCCCTCCCCCGCGCCCAGCGCCGCGACGACCGCAGCGGTGGTGTCGGCCTCGTCGCCGGAGCGCCGCGGGTCCGCGTGCAGCGCCCGGCGCAGCTCCAGCGCGGCGGGCAGCTCCTCGACCACCGCCGCGTGCAGCCGGTCGTACCAGGCGGCCACGGCGGGGTCGGTCTCGACCAGGGGTGCGCTCACCTCCCCATCCTCGCGGGCGGTCGTTGCGCGGGTGTGACGGGCGGTCTCGGCGGGCGGGACTGTCGGAGGGTCCCGGCACACTCCCCGACGTGACAGCACAGGCCGACCCCGCATGGGTGCGCAGCGGGTGGGGCCACCGGGCCGACTCCCAGGACGAGGTGTTCCGGGCGGTGTCCCGGATCGTCACGCTGTCGGCCCACCGCCGCTACGTTTGGCGCGGGTGCGCCGACAGCGCGTTCCGGGTGCGCTCGTCGCTGCTGCGCTCGCTGGTCGTCGACGAGGCGGAACCACTGCCCGACGAGCGGCTGGTGCGCCAGCACGAGGTGGCGATGCTGCGGGAGGCCCGGGAGTGGGGGCTCGGCGTGGAGTCCGGCACGCCCGCCTCGGACCTCCACCTCCTGGCGCAGCTGCAGCACCACGGGTTGCCGACCCGGCTGCTCGACGTGACCTACAACCCGATGACCGCGCTGTGGTTCGCCTGCGAGGGTGCCGATGACCGGCCCGGGGTCTTGATGGCGTTCGACGTCACCTCGCTGCCGACCCACGACACGGTGGACCCGCACCAGCGGCAGACGTGGGGGCTGCAGTCGGAACCGCTGGCCTGGTCACTGCGGGCGGCCCTTCGACGTTCCGCTCTGGACAGGCGACCCTTCCTCGTCCGGCCCACCGTCCCCGACGCCCGGATGCGGGCGCAGGAGGGGCTGTTCCTCTCCGGCGCCGTCCCCGCCTCGCCCGGGGCCACCGGCATCGACGGCCTGCCGCTGCGCCTGGGCACCCCGCCCGGCAAGGAGAGGCTCGCGGTGCTGTTCGGCGAGGGCGCCCGCCGGGCTGGTCGCCCGGCCGGGCTGCCGTTCTGCGCGGTCGTCGTCCCGGCGCGGCTCAAGGCCACGGTGCGGGCGCACCTGACCGCGCTCAACCGCACCCGCCGGGTGCTGTTCCCCGACGTCGCGGGGTTCCGGGACGCCTACCGCGGGGAGCACGTCGCCCTGCACCCGCTCCCCGACGTCGTCCCCGCCCAGGACGACACCGAGGCCGGCGGGGCCGGCGAGACCTAGAGGCTGGGTCTAGAGACGGTAGGCGCGGCGGGCGTTGCCCGACCCGATCAGCTCCGCGACCCGGGCAGCGTCGGCCGCCGTCCAGTCCCCGGCCTCGACACCGGCACCCAGGTGGCCGCCCAGTGCACGGCGGAAGAGCAACGTGCCCAGCAGGTACAGCTCGGGCAGCCCGAAGGCGTCCGAGGAGAACAGCACCTTGCCGAAGGGCGCGAGTTCCAGCAGCTCGGGCAGCAGCGCGGCCGACCGGGCGCCCAGGTTGTGGGTGGCCAGCCCGACGTCGACGAAGACGTGGCCGAACACCTGGGCGAGGTAGCCGGCGTGCCGGTGGAACGGGTAGGTGTGCAGCAGCATCACCGGCACCCCGGCCGGCTCGGTGGCGCGCAGCAGGTCGGTGAGCAGCAGCGGGTCCCCGCGGTGCAGGTCGACGTCGGAGTCGCCGAGGCCGACGTGGAGCTGCACCGGCATCCCCAGGTCGATGCCCGACCAGACCAGGAAGCCGTGCAGCACCGGGTCCGCGATCCGGGCCGACCCACCGCGCAGCGTCCGGTCGGCGGCGGCCACCACCGCGGCGTCGGTGGGGCGGGGACCGTCCAGCGCCAGCCCCGACCGGTAGGCCGCGACCGACTTGACCCCGACGGCGCCGCGGCAGCGCCGGGCCAGCCGGTCCCGGAACGCGGCCGGGAAGCCGTCGGCGCCCGAGCCCGAGAGCACCTCCTCGGCGACCGCCTCCAGCCGCACGACCTCCCGGCCCACCCCGCCGGTGAGCGCGGCCAGCTCGTCGGGCGAGGTGAGCGGTTCGGGCAGGAAGCCGGTGTCGACCAGGAACGTCCCGGTGCCGACAGCGCCCATCAGCCGGCGGTGCACGTCCTCGACGCCGAGCTCCGCGCGGCGGGCCAGGTAGGCGTCGACGTCCGCGTGCGGCTCCAGGTCCAGCAGCGGTGGGCACCAGCGGCGCAGCGCGAACCCCAGCTGGCTGTCCAGCAGCGACCCGCCCAACGGGCTGGGCGCCGCGGCCTCGGTGAGCATCGCCTCGAACTCCGCGCGGTCCAGGTCGCGCCGGACCAGGCCGTGGCAGTGGTGGTCGACCAGCTCGAGCCCGGTGAGGTCCACCCCGGCATCGTCCTACGGTGGCGGCATGAGCACCCCCTGGACCACTGCCGACATCCCCGCCCAGACCGGGCGCACCGTCGTCGTCACCGGCGCCAACTCCGGCCTGGGCCTGGCCACCTCCCGCGCCCTGGCTGCCGCCGGCGCCCGGGTGGTGCTCGCCGTCCGGGACGTCGCCCGCGGGGAGGCCGCCGCCGCCACGATCACCGGGGACGTCGAGGTGCGCCGGCTGGACCTGGCCGACCTGTCCTCGGTGCGCGCGTTCGCCCAGGGGTGGACCGGCGACCTCGACGTCCTGATCGCCAACGCCGGGATCATGATGGTTCCGCAGGGGCGCACGGCCGACGGCTTCGAGCTGCAGTTCGGCACCAACCACCTGGGCCACTTCGCGCTGGTGACGGCGCTGCTGCCGCACGTCACCGACCGCGTCGTCACCGTCTCCTCCGGGCTGCACCGCAGCGGCACGATCGTGCTCGACGACCTGGACTGGGCGCGTCGTCCCTACTCCACGACCGGCGCCTACGGGCAGTCCAAGCTGGCCAACCTGCTCTTCGCCCTGGAGCTGCAGCGGCGGCTGACCGCCGAGGGCTCGACGGTCCGGTCGATGGCCGCGCACCCCGGGTACGCCGCGACCAACCTGCAGTCGCACACCGGGAACCGGCTCAAGGACCTCGGCATGAAGCTGGGCAACCGGTTCCTCGCCCAGTCCGACACCGACGGCGCGCTGCCCACGCTGCTCGCCGCGACCGCCGACCTGCCCGGTGGCAGCTACACCGGTCCGTCGGGCTTCCAGGAGGTCCGCGGTGCCCCGACGCTCGTGGGCCGCTCGCGGGAGGCCTCGGACGTCGCCCTGGCCCGCGCGCTGTGGACGGCCTCGGAGGAGCTGGTCGCCGCGCCCCGCAGCTGACCCCCACCCGGGTCTGCACCGGGGTACGGTCCGCCCGTCAGTTCGACTTCCGGACCAAGAGGCGGCCATGAGCACCGACACGACGACGACGTCGACAGCGGCGCCACCCACCGACCGTCAGCTGCGGGTGCTGCTCACGGTGGTGTCGGCCGCGACCTTCCTGGCCAGCCTGGACCTGTTCATCGTCAACATCGCCTTCCCGACGCTGGGCGCGGCGTTCCCGGACTCCGGGTCCTCGCTGGCCTGGGTGCTCAACGGCTACACGATCACCTTCGCCGCCCTGCTCGCCCCGGCCGGGCGGCTGGCCGACCGGTTCGGCCGCCGCCGGGTGTTCCTGATCGGGCTGGCCGTGTTCACCGCCGCCTCGGTGGGCTGCGCACTGGCCTGGGACGTCTGGCCGCTGGTCGGCTTCCGGGTCGTGCAGGGCATCGGCGGCGCCATGATCACCGGCACCTCGCTGGCCCTGCTGCTGCACTCCTTCCCACCCGCCCGGCGGGGCACCGCCATCGCCACCTGGGCCGCGATCGGCGCCGTCGCCGCGGCGCTGGGCCCGCCGCTGGGCGGGTTGCTCGTGGAGCTGAGCTGGCGCTGGGTGTTCCTGGTCAACGTGCCCGTCGGCGTCGTCGCGCTGGTCGTGGGGATGCGGGTGCTCACCGAGTCCCGGGACGAGAGCGAGCGGCGGCGCCCCGACGCGCTGGGCACCGTCGTCCTCATCGCCGCGGTGGCCGCGCTGTCCTACGCGCTCGTCCAGGCCCCGGACACCGGCTGGGCGAGCGGGTCGACGCTGGGCTGGGGTGCGGCGGCCGTCGTGCTCGCCGTCGCTGCGGTGCTGCGCTCGGCGAAGGCCGGCCCGGACCTGGTGCCGGCGTTGTCGCTGCCGCTGTTCCGGACCCGGGCCTACACGCTGGCCTGTCTCTCGATCGCCGCGTTCTTCGGCGCCTTCGGCGCGATGCTGCTGCACAACGTGTACTGGCTGACCGTGGGCTGGGGCATGTCCACGGTGCTCGCCGGCATCGCGCTGACCCCCGGCCCGGTCGTCGCCGCGGTCAGCGCGCTGGCCGGCGGCCGGCTGGGTGCCCGCATCGGGCCCGGCCCCGTCGCGGCCCTCGGCGGGCTGTCCCTGGCGCTGGGCGTGCTGTGGTGGGTCGTCCTGGTCGACACCACCCCGGACTACCTGGTCGCGTTCCTGCCCGGCTCGCTGCTGACCGGCCTGGGGGTCGGGTTCACCATCGCCAACCTGTCGACGGCGGCGTCCCAGGCACTGCCCCCGCAGTGGCTGGCCACCGGGACGGCGACCTTCAACGCCGCCCGCCAGCTCGGCGCCACGCTCGGCGTCGCACTGCTGCTGGCCGTCGTCCCGCTCAGCGAGAGCGGCGGGCTGGCCGGTGCCGACCGCGGCTGGTGGCTGTCGATCGGCCTGGCGGTCCTCGCCTCGGTGACCGCGGCGTTCATCCGGCGCCCGGCTCCAGTCGGCTGAGCACCGGGCGCCACTCCCCCGACGCCGGGTCACCGGCCCACGCGACGTACCCGTCCGGGCGGACCAGCAGCGCGGGACCGTCGTCCGGGCGGCGGAGGACGGGCACCCGGGCGTCGACGTCGGCCGCGGCGCGGGGCAGCACCAGCACGCAGCCGGCCCCGCGCTGCACCTCGGCCAGTCCGGGCACGACCGCCCGGGTGCCGACCGGGCCCGGCCCGGGGTAGCCGATCGCGACCCCGGAGAACAGCCCGGCACCGCGCCGGGCGACCAGCGGCACCCGGAGCAGACCGCGCAGCACGACCGCGCGGGCCACCCGGCCACCGACGCCGCCCAGCGTCATGAGCCGGATGGTGGCGCCACTGGAGCGCAGGACCGTCGCGCCGACCGGGTGGCGCTCCCGCTGGTAGCCGGCCAGCAGGTCGTCGTCACCCACCGCGAGGCGCCAGCCGAGGGCGAACGCGTCCTGGATGCCGGTGTTCATGCCC
The DNA here is from genome assembly GCF_979256525.1 of Klenkia sp. AC732. Taxonomy (NCBI): domain Bacteria; kingdom Bacillati; phylum Actinomycetota; class Actinomycetes; order Geodermatophilales; family Geodermatophilaceae; genus Klenkia; species Klenkia sp. AC732. The sequence continues at coordinate 46,931 of NZ_CEEDOS010000029.1, forward strand.
TGCCCGCCGGCCGGGGAGTGCACGTGCGCGGCGTCGCCGGCCAGGAACACCCGGCCGGCGCGGTAGGCCGGGGCCTGCCGCTCGTCGCTGGCGAACCGGGAGGACCAGCGCACCTCGCCCGCCGGCAGTCCGAACACCCGGTGCAGCAGCCCGGCCACCTCGTCGTCGCCGACCGGGGTGTCGGTGCCGGGCTGCCGCCGGCGGTCCCAGCCGATCAGCCGGAACCAGCCGTCGCCGAACGGGGCCAGGAACCCGAAACCGTGCGCGTCGACGTCGACCCGCAGCTCGCCGACCGCGAGGCCCGACAGCCGCACGTCGGCCAGCACGACCGAGCGCAACACCGTGCGGCCGGGGAAGGGCAGGCCCACCAGGTCGCGCACGGTGCTGCGGACGCCGTCGGCGCCGACCACCCAGCGGGCGGCCCACTCCCGCTCCCCCGCCCGGACGACGACGCCGTCCGCCCGCTGCTCGAGGCCGTCGACGGTGACCCCGCGCTCGACCCGTGCCCCCTGGGCGACGGCGTACCGCTCGAGCAGCCGGTCGACGTGCACCTGCGGGGTCATCAGCACGAACGGGAACCGGGTGGGCAGCCCGGACAGGTCCAGCCCGGCGGCGCCGCTCAGCTGCAGCCGGTCGACCGGGGTGCCGGTGGCGACCAGCTCGTCGGCGAGGCCGCGGCTGTCCAGCAGCTCCAGCGTGCGGGCGTGCACGCCGAAGGCGCGACTGAGCGGCGAGGGGGCGGCGTACCGGTCCAGCACGGTGACCGAACAGCCGGCCCGGGCGAGCTCGCCGGCGACCGTGCACCCGGTCGGTCCCGCGCCCACGACCACGACGTCGTCCATGCCGACCTCCCGTGTCATCGCTCGATGACAGGAGTCTGGCCCTGCGGACCGCATGCAGTCAACGGTCGATGACTTAGGCTCGGGTGGTGCGACCCCGCGATGCCGCTGCCACCGAGCAGGCCCTGCTCGACGCCGCCCGCGCGCGGTTCGCCACCGACGGCTTCGAGCGCACGACCATCCGGGCGGTGGCCGCCGACGTGGGCGTCGACGCCGCGCTCGTCATCCGGTACTTCGGCAGCAAGCAGGGCTTGTTCAGCCGGGCCGCCGACCTCGACCTGGGCCTGCCCGACCTGACCGGCGTCCGCGCGGGCGAGCTGGCCCGGGTGCTGGTCGACCGGTTCTTCGCCGTCTGGGAGGACGACCCCACGTTCCTGGCGCTGCTGCGCGCGGCGGCCACCAGCGAGGTCGCCGCCGAGGCGATGCGCGGGGTGTTCGCCGGGCAGGTCGCCCCGGCCCTGGCCGCGGTCACCGACGACCGGGCTCCCGAGCGCGCCGCACTCGTCGGCGCGACCGTCCTCGGCTTCGCGCTGACCCGCTACGTGCTGCGGGTGCCGCCGCTGGTGGCGATGACCCGGGAGGAGGCGCAGACCTGGCTCGGCCCGGTGCTGCGCCACTACCTGCTGGACTGAGCCCGGCCGCGCAGGACGGCCGGCGGTCGACCGAGCAGACAGGGTGCCTCCCGGCTCCTCGAAGCAGCCCCCACTGCTCAGTCGCCAGCGGTCACCCGGGCCACGAAGGTGCGGAGGTCGGCGACCAGCAGGTCGGGGACCTCCATCGCCGGGAAGTGCCCACCGGCCGGCAGCTCGGTCCAGTGCACCAGGTCCACGGCGGCCTCGACCGCTCTGCGGACCGGGCGGGCCAGGTCGTGCGGGAGCACGCACACCCCGGTCGGCACCTCGCGGGACCAGGTGCCGGGCTCGGCGTTGCGGGTCTCCCAGTACAGCTGGGACGACGAGGGCGCGGTGCCGGTGAACCAGTAGACGGCGACGTCGGCCAGCACCTGGTCGCGCAGCGCCCCGAGGGCGTCGCTGGCCGGGTCGGTCCAGTCGCGGAACCGCTCGGCGATCCAGGCCAGCAACCCGGCCGGGGAGTCGGTGAAGGCGGGGGCCAGCGACAGCGGCCGGGTGGACTGGGTCCTGAAGTAGCCCGACAGCTCCCGGGCGTAGTGGGCACCGCGCTCGGCCGCGGCCCGCTCGGCGTCGTCGGCGGGCTCGTCGACGTCCAGCCCCATCGTCATGGTCACGTGCACCCCGGCGACGTGGGCGGTGTCCTGCGCGCCGAGGTCCCGGGCGACCCGGGCACCCCAGTCACCACCGTGCACGACGTACCGGTCGTGGCCCAGCCGGGCCAGCAGCTCGGCGATCGCGCGGGCCATCCGCTGGGTGGTCCAGCCGCCGTCCGGGGTGGGCCCGGAGAACCCGTAACCGGGCAGTGAGGGGACCACGACGTGCATGGTCTCCGCCAGCGGCGCGACCACCCGGGTGAACTCCACGACCGACCCGGGCCAGCCGTGCAGCAGCACCAGCACCGGGGCGTCGGCCTGCGGGGACCGCACGTGCAGCGCGTGCAGCCGGGTGCCGTCGACCGTCGTCTCCACCTGGTCGCAGGCGTTGAGCGCGGTCTCGTGCTCGCGCCAGTCCCACTCCGTGCGCCAGTGGTCGGCCAGCTCCCGGACGACGTCGACGGCGATCCCCCGGTCCCCGTCCTGCTGCTGGGGCGCGGGCCAGCGGGTGCGGGCCAGCCGGTCGCGCAGCTCGTCCACCTCGGCCTGCGGGACGTCGATGCGGAACGGGCGGACGGCGTCGTCGGTCATGGCGTGGGGGTGCCCCGGCCGGGGGCCGGCCACGCGCGGTCGGCTCAGCCCTTCGCGGCGGTGGCCAGCCGGGCGAGGGCGTCGATCAGCGGCGGGGTGTCGTCGGCGTCCAGGTGGGCCTGCACCAGGGTCAGCCGGTCCGGCGCCGCGAACGCGTCGGTCAGCGCGGTGCGCAGCCCGGCCGCCGTCGAGACGGCGGTCGCGACACCGCGGCCGCCGGTGAGGGCCGGCACGAGTGCGCACCAGTCCCAGGCGGCGACGTCGTTGTAGCCCGCGCGCGGGCTCTGCAGGGCGCGCTCGATGGTGTAGCCGCGGTTGTCCAGCAGCAGCACCACGGGCGCCAGCCCCGCGGCGGCGATGGTGGACAGCTCCTGCACGGTCATCTGCGCGGCGCCGTCGCCGATGACGAGCACCGGGCGGCGGGTCGGTTCGGCCAGCCCCTGCCCGAGGACGGCGGGCAGCGCGTAGCCGATGGAGCTCCACACCGGCTGGCCGCCGAAGACGGTGTCGGCCGGCAGCGGCATCCCGGCGGCACCCCAGTAGGCGGTGCCGGTGTCGGCCAGCAGCGCCGTCCCCGACGGGAGCAGCTCGGCCAGCGCCTGCCAGGTCTGGGCCTGGGTCAGCGGGCCGGCCTCCTCGACGCGCGGCGCGGGACCGGCGGGTGCGGTTGCCCAGCGGGGGCCGCGGCGGCCTTGGAGCGCACGGTCCAGCGCCGCGAGCGCGTCGGGGAAGAGCACCCGGCCGACCGGGTCGGCGCCGAACCCGGCGGTGGTGGCGGCCAGGTACGGGGTGTCGGCGTCGGGACGGCGGTGCGAGCCGAACCCGGTCAGCTCCGCGGTCAGCAGCGTGCCGACCTGCACCACGACGTCGGCGGCCGCGACGACGTCGGCGCTGCCGTTGGGCAGCATCGTGCCGGCGGAGTCCCCGGCGGAGCAGGGGTGGTCGGCGTCCAGCACGCCGCGGGCCGACAGCTGGGTGACGACGGCGACCCCGGCGCGCGCGGCCAGGTCGGCGAGCTGCGCGGCCAGGCCGAACCTCGGGACCAGCTGGCCGACCACCAGCACCGGGCGCTGCGCGTCGGCGAGCAGCTCGGCCAGCCGGGTCTCGAAGCGGGCCAGCGCGGCCGGGTCGGAGGCGGCGGTGAGCGGGTGCTCCAGCGGGCCGGCGTCCACCCGGGCCAGCGCGAGGTCCTGCGGGACCGCCAGGTAGGTGGGCTTGCGCTCGGTCATCGCGGCCAGCACCACGGTGTCGATCTGCTCGGCGGCGCGCTCCAGGGTGAGGGTCTCGGCGACCACGGTGACCTCGGCGGCGGCGCGGGAGAAGTGCCCGAAGTCGCCGTCGGCGAGGGTGTGGTGCACCAGGGCGCCGGCCTCCACGGCCGCGCGCCGGGGCGACCCGACGACGTGCAGCAGCGGCACGTCCTCGGCGGCGGCACCGGCGACCGCGTTGAGCACCGACAGCTCCCCCACCCCGTAGGTGGTGACGACGACGCCCAGCCCGCGGGTGCGCGCGTAGGCGTCGGCGGCGTACCCGGCGCCCAGCTCGTTCGAGGAGCCGACCCAGGCCAGCCCGTCCACGGTGGCCAGGCCGTCCAGCAGGTCGAGGTTGAAGTCACCGGGGACGCCGAACAGGTGGCCGACGCCGGCCTGCAGCAGCCGGGCGCCCAGGTACTCGGCGACGCTCACCGTGGTGGTGGAGTAGTCGGCCTGCTCGGGGCGCTCGTCGAGTGCGGTCATGCAGTCGACAGTGACAGGACTGCCGGGATGCGCAACCATCTCCCGACACGCTGCGCGATCTGCGCAGCCTTCGACCCGGACGACCGAGAGGGGCTGCGCAGGATGCACAGCATCGACGCCACCGACGCCCGACTCCTGCTCGCCCTGGACGACGACCCCCAGGCCTCGGCGATGGCGCTGTCCACGCGGCTGGGGCTGGCCCGCAACACGGTGCACGCCCGACTGAGGCGCTTGGAGGACGGCGGCACCCTCGGCGCACACAGCCGGCGACTGGACACCGCGGCCCTGGGCCGGGGTCTGCTGGCCTTCATGACCCTGTCGTTGAGCCAGAGCGAGGGCTCGCAGGCCACCGCCGCGCTGGCCGCGATCCCCGAGATCGTCGAGGTGCTGGCCACCACCGGCGAGGGCGACCTGCTGGTCCGGGTGGTCGCGGTGGACACCGCGGACCTCTACCGGGTCACCGAGGCGGTGCTGGCCGCACCGGGCGTCGTCCGGGCGAGCACGTCGATCGCCCTGGTCGAGGTGGTGCCGTTCCGACTCGCCCCGCTGCTGCACGAGCGCGCCGACCGCTGAGGGGCGGCACGGGGGTTGTGCGCCGCGTCACGCCCTCGCTACGGTCGTGCTCGCAGACCGGGCAGCTTGCTCGGAATGAGAGCACAGGAGATGAGCATGGCAGCGAAGCCCTTCGCCTCGTCGGCAGACCTCGGCGTCAAGGAACGCACCCTGGAGGTCCTCGCCGACGGCGTGTACGCGCTGACCGCCGAGGGCGACCCGAACCTGGGGGCCATCGAGGGCGAGGACTTCCTGGTCTGCTTCGAGGCGCTGGCCACCCCGGTCGCCGCCCGCCGCTGGCTGGCCGAGCTGCGCACGCACACCGACAAGCCGGTCCGCTACCTGGTGCTCAGCCACTACCACGCCGTCCGGGTGCTGGGGGCCTCCGCGTTCGACGCGGAGGTGGTCGTCAGCTCCGAGCAGACCCAGCGCCTCATCGCCGAGCGCGGCCAGCAGGACTGGGAGTCCGAGTACGGCCGGATGCCGCGGCTGTTCGAGGAGCCCGAGTCCATCCCCGGCCTGACCTGGCCCACGATGACCTTCCGCGACAAGCTCACGATCTCCCTCGGCGGGGACCGCGGCGAGCTGGTGCTCGAGCACGTGGGCCGCGGGCACACCGAGGGCGACATCGTGGCCTGGCTGCCGAAGTCCAAGGTGCTCTTCGCCGGCGACCTGGTCGAGTCCCAGGCCGCGCTCTACACCGGCGACGCGTTCCACTTCGACTGGGCGGCCGGCACGCTGGACCGGGTGGCGGCCTTCGGTGCCGAGCAGCTCGTCGGCGGGCGCGGCGCCATCGCCCGCGGCCGGGCCGAGGTGGACGCCGCCATCGAGCAGACCCGCGCCTTCCTCACCACGATGCACGACACCGTGGGCACCGCGCACCGCGCCGGAGGCACCCTCAAGGACGCCTTCGAGGCCACCCACGCGGCGCTGGCCCCGAAGTTCGGGCACTGGCCGATCTTCGAGCACTGCCTGCCCTTCGACGTCTCCCGGCTGTGGGACGAGTTCTCCGGCATCGAGCGGCCGGTCATCTGGACCGCGGAGCGGGACCGCCAGGTGTGGGAGGAGCTGCAGTCGTGACCGAGCCGGTGCTCGTCGTCGGCGCCGGACCGGTCGGGCAGACCACCGCGCTGCTGCTGGCCCGCTGGGGTCTGCCGGTCCGGGTCCTGGACGCCCGGCCCGCGCGCGACCTGGTCGGGTCCAAGGCGATCTGCCAGCAGCGCGACGTCCTCGACGTCTGGGACTCCGTCGGGGTCGGCGCCGAAGTCGCCCGCCGCGGCGTCACCTGGACCACCGCCCGCACCTTCCACCGCGACCACGAGGTGTTCAGCTCCGGCTTCGCCGACCGTGGCCGGTCCCCGTTCCCGCCCTTCGTCAACGTCAGCCAGTGCCTCACCGAGGAGCTGCTGGACGAGGCGATCGCCGGCCAGCCGCTGATCGAGGTCCGCTGGGGCTCGGCGGTGGAGGGCCTGACCCAGGACGAGGACGGCGTCACCCTGCGCTGCGCCGACGGCAGCGAGCACCGCGGCAGCCACGCCGTGGTGTGCGGCGGCCCCCGCGCCGACGCGCTGCGGCGGGCCCTGGGCCTGACCTTCGAGGGCCAGACCTTCGGCGACCAGTTCCTGATCTGCGACATCCGCACCGAGCTGCCCGGCTGGGAGTCCGAGCGCCGGTTCTACTTCGACCCGGAGTGGAACCCCGGCCGCCAGGTGCTCATCCACCCCTGCCCGGACTCGACGTTCCGGGTCGACTGGCAGGTGCCGCCGGACTTCGACCTGGCCGCCGAGGAGGCCGGCGGAGGGCTGGACGCGAAGATCCGCCAGGTCGTCGGCGACCGGCCCTACGAGGTGGTCTGGAAGTCGGTCTACCGGTTCCACAGCCGGGTCGTCGACCGGATGCGGGTGGGCCGGGTGCTGGTCGCCGGCGACACCGCCCACCTGGTCTCCCCCTTCGGCGCACGCGGCCTCAACTCCGGCGTCCTGGACGCCGAGAACGCCGCCTGGAAGATCGCCTTCGTCCGCCGCGGCTGGGCGTCGGAGGACCTGCTGGAGAGCTACTCCGCCGAGCGGCACGCCGCCGCGCTGGAGAACCTCGACGTCACCGGGGCCACCATGCGCTTCCTGGTCCCGGCCACCCCGGCGCAGGCCGCACACCGGGTCGACGTCCTGGAGCGCGCGGCCACCGACCCGGCCGCCCGCGCGCAGGTCGACAGCGGGCGGCTGGCCGAGCCGTTCTGGTACGTCGACTCCCCGCTCACCACCACCGACCCGCGCCGCCCGTTCGCCGGCCGTCCGCCCCGCGGCGAGGTGCCCGAGCCCGCCCCCGGGGTGCTCGCACCGGACTGCCCGGTCACCGTCGCCGACCGCCCGGACGTCGTCCGGCTGCGGCAGCTGGCCCGGGAGGGCCTGACCGTGCTGCTGGGCCGGGACGCCCCGGACGTCGTCGTCCCCGACGGGCTGCCCGTCGCGGTGCACCGGATCGACGCGCTGGACCCCAGCGGCGTGCTGGCCGGCGCGCTGGGCGCCTGCCCGGACGAGGTGTGGCTGCTGCGCCCGGACGCGCACGTGGCGGCCGTCCTCACCGACCCCGCCGACCTCGCCGCGGCCCTCGGCCGCATCGTCACCGCTCGGATGGAGCTCGTCTGATGGCCTTCTACCGGCAGGTGGGCAGCGTCCCGCCCAAGCGACACACCCAGCACCGCCGTCCCGACGGCGGGCTGTACCGCGAGGAGCTGATGGGCGAGGAGGGCTTCTCCTCGGACTCCTCGCTGCTGTACCACTCCGGCGTCCCCAGCTCGCTGGTCGACGCCCGGCCGTGGGAGCTGCCCGACCAGTCCCTGGTGGCGAACACCCCACTGGTCCCCCGGCACCTGAGGCTGCACGACCTGTTCACCGACGCCGACCGGGACCCCGTGCTGGGTCGCCGGCTGGTGCTGGGCAACGCGGACGTCCGGATCTCCTACGCGGTGTCCTCGGAGACCTCGCCGTACTACCGCAACGCCACCGGCGACGAGTGCGTCTACGTCGAGCGCGGCACCGCCGTCGTCGAGACGGTCTTCGGTGCGCTGACCGTCGGCCCCGGCGACTACGTCGTCATCCCGCGGGCGACCACGCACCGCTGGGTGCCCGAGGGCGAGCTGCGCACCTACGCGATCGAGGCGAACAGCCACATCGCGCCGCCCAAGCGGTACCTCTCGAAGTACGGCCAGCTGCTGGAGCACGCGCCCTACTGCGAGCGGGACCTGCGTGGGCCGGCGGAGCCGCTGCTGGTCGAGGGCACCGACGTGGAGGTCTACGTCAAGCACCGCGGCGACGGCCCGGGCGGGCTGGCCGGCACCGTGCACGTCGTCCCCGAGCACCCCTTCGACGTCGTCGGCTGGGACGGCTGCCTGTACCCCTACGCGTTCAACATCAGCGACTTCGAGCCGATCACCGGCCGGGTGCACCAGCCGCCGCCGGTGCACCAGGTGTTCGAGGGCGCCAACTTCGTCATCTGCAACTTCGTCCCGCGCAAGGTCGACTACCACCCGCTGGCGATCCCGGTGCCCTACTACCACTCCAACGTCGACAGCGACGAGGTCATGTTCTACGTCGACGGCGACTACGAGGCCCGCAAGGGCTCGGGCATCGGCAAGGGCTCGATCACCCTGCACCCCGGCGGGCACAGCCACGGCCCGCAGCCCGCAGCCATCGAGGGCTCGCTGGGCGCCGAGTTCTTCGACGAGCTCGCCGTCATGGTCGACACCTTCCGGCCGCTCGGGCTGGGCGAGGGCGGCCGGGCCTCGGACGACGGCCGGTACGCCTGGACCTGGTCCGGCCGGGGCCCCGGGCAGTGACCGACCACCACACGCTGCCCTTCGGCGTCTTCTCCCAGACCCCGGACGGCGAGCGGCGGGTCGGCGTCCGGGTCGACGACACCGTCCTCGACGTGTCCCGGCTGGACCTGCCGCACGCCGCGGACTTCGCGTCGTCCTCGCTCAACGCCTTCCTGGCCCGCGGCCGCGCGCACTGGGACGACGTCCGGGCTCGCCTGCAGGCGCTGCTGGCCGCCGGCACCGAGCACCTGCTGCCGGCGCAGGGCCTGACGCTGCACCTGCCGATCGAGGTCGCCGACTACGTGGACTTCTACAGCTCCCGGCACCACGCGGAGAACATCGGGCGCATGTTCCGGCCGGACTCCCCGCCGCTGACCCCGAACTGGACGCACCTGCCGATCGGCTACCACGGCCGGTCGGGCACGGTCGCGGTCTCCGGCACGTCCGTCGTCCGGCCGTCGGGGCAGCGCAAGGCGCCCACGGACGACGTCCCCACGTTCGGGCCGTCGCGGCGGCTGGACATCGAGGCCGAGGTCGGCTTCGTCGTCGGCACCCCGTCGGAGCTGGGGACACCGGTGCCGATCGGGGACTTCGCCGAGCACGTGTTCGGCGTCTGCCTGGTCAACGACTGGTCCAGCCGGGACCTGCAGGCCTGGGAGTACGTCCCGCTGGGGCCGTTCCTGGGCAAGTCGTTCCTGACCAGCGTCTCCCCGTGGGTGGTGCCGCTGGCCGCCCTGGAGGCCGCGCGGGTGCCCGCCCCGCCCCGGGACACCCCGCTGCTGCCCTACCTGGACGACGCCGAGCACCTGTGGGGGCTGGACCTGGAGTTGACGGTGAGCCTGAACGGCGAGGTGGTGAGCAGCCCGCCGTTCGGGTCGATGTACTGGACCGCCGCCCAGCAGCTGGCCCACCTGACCGTCAACGGGGCCTCGCTGCGCACCGGGGACCTCCTGGCCTCCGGCACCGTCAGCGGCCCGCAGCGCGACCAGCGGGGGTCGTTCATCGAGCTCGGCTGGGGCGGCGCGGATCCGCTCACCCTCGCCGACGGGTCGACCCGCTCGTTCCTGGAGGACGGCGACGTCGTCAGCATCAGCGCCACCGCCCCTGGCCCCGGCGGCACCCGGATCTCCTTCGGTGAGGTCACCGGAGAGGTCCTGCCCGCTCGTTAGCACCGCCGGCGAGACCAGCCGGAGCACTGCCCCCACCCCCCGGACATCGGAGTCCTCTTGACCACGACCGCCGTGCGCGCCGAGCGCCACGTCACCACCCGCGAGGAGCGCAAGGTCCTCGCGGGCACCCTCGCCGGGACCACCATCGAGTGGTACGACTTCTTCATCTACGCCCAGGCGGCGACCCTGGTCCTCGCCCCGCTGTTCCTGGCGCCGGTCAGTGAGGACAACGCGGGCCTGGCCACCGTCATCTCGCTGGCCACCATCGGCATCAGCTTCCTGTTCCGGCCGCTGGGCGCGATCGTCGCCGGCCGCTACGGCGACCGGCTGGGCCGCAAGAAGATGCTGGTCTTCACCCTGCTGCTGATGGGCGGGTCGACCGCACTGATCGGCCTGCTGCCCACCTACGCCAGCATCGGGATCGCCGCACCGGTGGCGCTGATCGTGCTGCGCATCGTGCAGGGCTTCTCTGCGGGCGGTGAGTGGGGCGGTGCCGCGCTGATGGCCGTCGAGCACGCCCCGCGCGGCAAGCGCGGGCTCTTCGGCGCCTACCCCGGCGTCGGCGTCCCGCTGGGGCTGATCCTGGCCACCGGCGTGCTGCTGCTGATGACCTCGGTGACCACCGACGAGCAGTTCCTGTCCTGGGGCTGGCGGGTGCCGTTCCTGCTGTCCATCGTGCTCATCGGCGTGGGCTACCTGATCCGCCGCTCGGTCGAGGAGAGCCCGGTCTTCCGGGAGCTGCAGGAGCGCAAGAAGGAGTCCTCCGCCCCGCTGCGCGACCTGTTCCGCAGCAACACCAAGCAGGTGGTGCTGACCGCGCTGGTCTTCATCGCCAACAACGCCGCCGGCTACCTGGTGATCGCCTACTTCATCGGCTACGGCACCGGCACGCTGGGCATGGAGCGCGGCCCGGTGCTCACCGCGATCGTCGTCGCCTCGGTGGGCTGGCTGGTCTTCACCCTGTACGGCGGGGCGCTCAGCGACCGGATCGGCCGGGTGCGGACCTTCCAGATCGGCTACGCGCTGGTCTTCGTCTGGATGATCCCGATGTTCCTGCTCGTCGACACCGCCGACGTGTGGCTGTTCGGCCTGGGCGTGCTGGTGCTCACCGTCGGCCTGGGCCTGTCCTACGGCCCGATGTCGGCGATGTACGCCGAGATGTTCCCCGTCGCGGTGCGCTACTCGGGGGTGTCCATCGGCTATGCGCTGGGCGCCATCCTGGGCGGCGCGTTCGCCCCGGCGATCAGCGAGCTGCTGGTGCAGGAGACCGGCACCGGCATCTCGGTCGGGATCTACATGATGGTGCTGGCCGCGATCAGCTTCGGCGCCGTCAGCATGATCAAGGAGACCCGGGGCGCGGACCTCGGCGTCGACGCGCACTGAGTCCCACGGCACCGAGTCCAACGCACTGAGTCCAACGCACTGATGACAACGCACTGAGAGGGTGACCCGGTGACCGCCCCCGTGCCCCAGTCGCAGACCCTCGACCGGGGGCTGCGCATCCTGGAGCACCTGGGCGCCACCGGGTCACCCCGCCCGGTCATGGAGATCGCCCAGGCCGTCGACCTGCACCGCTCGATCACCTACCGGCTGCTGCGCACGCTGGAGGACCGCGGGTTCGTCGAACGGGACGCCGCCGGGCACTTCGGGCTGGGCCTGGCGGTCTCGCTGCTGGCCCGCGGCGTCCGGACCAGCCTGCAGGCCGCCGCCACCGCCCGGCTCACCCCGCTGGTCGAGCAGCTGGGCTGCACCGGGTTCCTCGTCGTCCGGGCCGGGGCGGACGCCGTCACCCTGACCAGCGTCGAACCCCGCGACGTGCCCAGCCACGTCACCCGCCGCCCCGGCACCCGGCACCCCGTCGGCCGCGGCGCCCCGGGCCTGGCCCTGCTCATGCCCGACCCGCCCGCCGACGACGACCGGCCCGCGCTGGTCACCGCCCGAGCGACCGGCTGGGCGGTCAGCGAGGGCGAGGTCATCCCCGGCGTCTTCTCCGTCTCCGCGCCGGTGCTCGGCCCCGACGGCACCGCCCGGGCCGCGGTCGCCGTCGTCTACACCGGCACCCGGGACGACGTCGAGGCCGTGGGTCGCGCCGTCGTCGGCACCGCGAGCGCGCTGGCCGCCGACCTGCCCTGACCCCCGGCCGCGGTGGCCGCCGGTGATCACCGACGGCAGGATCGCCGCATGGACCTGCTGGAGCAGCACACCCGGGACGAGCGCCGCACCGAGGCCGAGGGCCGGCTCGACGAGCTGGCCGACGCCGGGGTGGTCGCCGTCGCGCTGCCGTGGGTGGACACCTCGGGCATCACCCGGGTGAAGACGGTGCCGCTGGCGAAGCTGCCCTCGGCGGCGGCCTGGGGCGTCGGCATGAGCCCGGTGTTCGACGGCTTCCTGCTCGACGACTCGATCATCGCCGGCCGGTTCGCGGGCTCCGCCACCGGCGACCTGCGGCTGCACCCGGACCTGTCCCGGCTCACCGTGCTGGCCGGGCAGCCCGGCTGGGCGTGGGCACCGGTGGACCGCTACACCCAGGCCGGGACGCCGCACGTGCAGTGCTCGCGGTCGCTGCTGCGCCGCCTCGTCGCCTCCCTCGCCGAGGAGGGCCTCGCCGTGCGGGGCGCCTTCGAGATCGAGTGGGTCCTGGCCCGCCCCGACGGCCTGCCTGAGGACGCCGACGCCTTCGTGCCCGCGCTCACCGGACCGGCCTACGGGATGACCCGGCTGGCCGAGGTCAGCGACTACGCCCGCGACCTGCTCGACGCGTTCGAGGCCCAGGGCGTCGACGTCGACCAGTTCCACCCCGAGTACGCCGGCGGCCAGCTCGAGGTGTCCGTCGCCGCCGAGGACCCGGTGGCCGCCGCCGACACCGCCCTCCTGGTGCGGAACACGATCACCGCCGTCTCCGCCCAGCACGGGCTGCGGGTGTCCTTCTCCCCCAAGGTCACCGCCGACGGCGTCGGCAACGGCGGCCACGTGCACCTCTCGCTGTGGCGCGACGGGCAGAACCTGATGGCCGGCGGCGAGGGGCCCCTCGGCCTCACCCGCGACGGCGAGGGCTTCGTCGCCGGGCTGCTCGACCACCTGCCCGCCCTCCTGGCCGTCGGTGCGCCCGCGGTGGCGTCCTACCTGCGGCTGGTGCCCTCGCACTGGGCCGGCGCCTTCGCCGCCTGGGGCCTGGAGAACCGGGAGGCCGCGATCCGCTTCGTCACCGGCCCCGAGGGCAACCGGCAGTCCGCGGCCAACGTCGAGGTCAAGTGCGTCGACCTGGCCGCCAACCCCTACCTGCTGATGGCCGCCTGCCTCGCCGTCGGCGCCGCCGGGGTGCGCGCCGGGTCCCGACTGCCCGACCCGGTCGCCGTCGACCCGGCGTCCCTCTCGGACGACGAGCGCCGGGACGCCGGCATCCGCCCCCTCCCCGCCACCCTGTCCGAGGCCGCCGAGGCCTTCGACGCCGACGAGGTGCTGGCGGCCGCGTTCGGTGAGGAGCTGCACGCGACCGTGGTCGACGTGCGCCGCGGCGAGGTCGCGCTCCTCGAGGAGCAGACGGCTGAGCAGGTCTGCCGCACGACCCGCTGGAAGCACTGACCCCCGGCCGAGCCCGCCCGCCCGCTCAGACCGCACGACCGCCCGCTGCGTCCTCCGCCCGAGACCCTGTTTGGGACGGCGGCGATCGAGGTAATCTGTAGCCGTCGCTGGAGATCCGGCGACGAGGACCGCAGATCGACCCGCACTTCGGAGGTGTCTCACGATGCTCACCGCGTACGACCCGTTCGGCTCCGCCAGCCCGCTGTCCAGCGCGTTCCGCGCCCTGGACCAGCTGACCTCCCGAGCCGGCACCACCACCGCCCGCGCCCTGGCCGGGATGCCGATGGACGCCTACCGGGTGGGCGACCAGTTCGTCGCCCACTTCGACCTGCCCGGCGTGGACCCCGGCTCGATCGACCTGTCCATCGAGGGGACGACGCTGACGATCAGCGCCGAGCGCTCGGTGCCGCAGCTCGAGGGCGCCGAGTGGTCGGTGGCCGAGCGGCCCTTCGGCAGCTACACCCGTCAGCTGGTGCTCGGCCGCAGCCTGGACACCGACCGAGTCGAGGCCAGCTACCACGACGGCGTGCTGACCGTGTCCATCCCGGTGGCCGAGAAGGCCAAGGCCCGCAAGATCACCGTCAGCCGGGCCGACACCCCGACCACCATCCAGGCCGCGGAGTCACCGCAGGCCGTGGAGAGCTGATCCACACCGCGAGGGGCGGGGCCGTCGGGTCCCGCCCCTCGCGCTGTCCCCCGGAGGACACGTGACCGACCCGCTGCAGCCCCTCGACGACCCGGACCGGCCCACGTACACCGCCGGCCAGGCCGCCGAGCTGCTCGGCGTCCAGATCGCCTTCCTCCGCAGCCTGGACACCGCCGGCGTCGTCGCCCCCGCCCGCTCCCCCGGCGGCCACCGCCGCTGGTCCCGCACCCAGCTGCGCACCGTGGCCCGCTTCCGCGTCCTCCTGGACGACGGCCACCCCCTCAGCTCCGCCGAGCTCATCGTGTCCCTCCAGGACGACGTCGCCACCCTCCGCCACCGCCTGG